>NZ_JBHWBW010000043.1:22617-30006 GCF_042735675.1 Kitasatospora sp. NPDC059571 | reverse complement strand
CCGCGGGCGCGGGCGGGTGAGGCGGCCGGGGGGCGGGGGGGGGGGGGCCGGTGTGCGGCCGGCGAGTCGGGGGGGGGCGCCCGGGGGGGGCTCTTCACCGCGCGCGGCTACGACGGCACCGGCATGGAGGAGCTCGCCAAACGGCTGGGGATCAGCAAATCCAGCATCTACCACCACGTCTCCGGCAAGGAGGAGCTCCTCGAACTCGCGGTCGGCCGGGCGCTGAACGCCCTCCTCGCCGCCGTCGAGGAGGAGCAGCGAGCCGGCAGCGCCGTCGACCGCCTCGAACGGACGGTCCGCCGCAGCGTCGAGGTCCTCGCCGCCGACCTCCCGTACGTGACCCTGCTGCTGCGGGTGCGCGGCAACAGCCCCGTCGAGATCCGTGCGCTGGAGCGCCGGCGGGAGTTCGACCGCCGGATCGCCGAACTGATGCGACAGGCCGCGGCCGAGGGCGGCCTGCGCCGGGACATCGAACCGGGCCTGGCGGGCCGCCTCCTCTTCGGCACGGTCAACTCCCTCGTCGAGTGGTACCGGCCGGACGGAGACCTGCCCGTCCAGGACCTCGCCGACGCCCTGACCTCCCTCGTCCTCGGCGGCCTGCGCAGCTGACGGAGCTCACACGGAGAGCCTCACCGGCCGCCGCGTCCCCGTCCCTGGCGCCTCGTCGCACGACCTCCGCCGCCTGCGCGCCACAGAGTGAGGCGAGCGGTCAGGTCAGGATGATCGGATTGGTGAGTGCGGCAACGCGGCCGTCGGGACGGCGGACCTCGATGCGGACGAACGCCGACTCTTCCGCTGTCGTGCCCCACCGCACCGCACCCGCCCCGTCACCGGGGAGCGAGACCCGGTGGACCTTCCCGCGCTCGGTGTGGAAGCTGACGGTCCCCGTCGGCACGCCGTGCACTGATGCCCGCACGTCGACCTGCCCGCCGTGCGCGGCGAGGCGTTCTCCCACACCGGCAGCATCACCGGCGGCACGGGCGGTGAACGCAACGTCCACGTCCGCCGACTCGGCGATCCAACTGCGACCCGAACGGATTCCGGCCAGGACCGCCTCGGTGCTCAGCTCCTCGGCGAGGACCACGGTGTGAGGGACACCGATCTGCCCCTCCAGATGGGTGTCGCTGTTACCCATCGCCGGCCGCCACGCGCCCGTGCGGATGTCCGCCGCGAGGCTTCGCCCCCACTCCGCCAAGGCCGCCTCGTTGTCGGCATTCCAGGGCCGGTCCGAAGTCCACGCCCCGTTCCACACCTCCACCACGTCGAAGCCCCGGAAGGGGAACATGAAGTCACCCGACGGGTAGGGCGCATGCGGGTGCGCGGCCACACACAGGCCCCCTCCTCGATGGACCTGGTCCAGGCATTGGCCGATCAGCCCGTCCCCGACCCGGTGGTTCCAGTCGACGACCTCGCCCGGGCCCAGGCCGAGCGCCAGCCAGTGCCCGGTCCTCGTGGTCACTTCCTCACCGAGAACGATCAAGAAGTCATCGGCGGCCAGCTGGCCCCATACACCCGGGGCCGCAGCCGAGTTGTGCTCCGTCGTCGCGATGAAGTCGAGCCCGGCGGCGCGCGCCCGAAGAGCCAACTCCTCAGGAGTGAGCTCCCCGTCCGAGTGGACGGAGTGGACATGGCAGTCCCCGCGGTACCAGGCCGCCCCACGACCGACCGCCCGCGCCGGCGGGAAGCTCGAACTCGACAAGGCTCTCCCCCTCATGTCCGGCGGTCTGCCGTGCAATTGCTCCACCCGTACGCCGCCCGTCGCCGCCATCAGCATCTCCCCGGCCGGGCGTCATGGCGGCCGGTGGGTGCAGCAGACGGCGCGGCACGTTCACGACGCGGCGGATGACCCGGTGGCGGTCCGTGCCCGGGCCGCGGCCGCCATCGCTTCGTGCCGGGCGAGGTCGGCGCTCGGAGAACCCCCGGCGCACGTGGTGCCGTGGGGCGTCCGGTGAGGATCAGAGCGGGGCGAGCCGGGCCTTGAGCAGGCAGAACTCATTGCCCTCGGGGTCGGCCAGGACGTGCCACTGCTCGTCCCCCGTCTGGCCGATGTCGGCCGGGCGGGCGCCGAGCTTCAGCAGGCGTTCGAGCTCGGCGTCCTGATCGCGGTCGGTGGCGTTGACGTCGATGTGCAGCCGGGACTTCCCCGGCTCCGGCTCGTCCCTGCGGCTGAGGAAGATCGTCGGCTGCGCACCGCCGAAGCCCTCGCGCGGCCCGATCTCCATCGAGCCGTCGTCCTCGCGGCCGAGCACGACGAAGTCCAGGACCTCGCACCAGAACCGCGCCAGCAACTCGGGGTCGCGGCAACCGAGTACGAGCTCACTGATACGACATGCCATGAAGCAACCTGCTTTCGGCCGGGGACCTCCGGGGCAGCCGCATGCGGACCTCACGGGCTCCCGGGAGTACGAACAATCCCGCGACCGTACCGGACGGGACGGGCACGGGCGAGATCATTTCCGGCCCCCGTCGGACGGCCCGGCCGTTGCGCGCGCGGGACCCCGCCGCGTGACTCGCGAGCCTCCGCCGAGGGTACTCAGGCTGCCGACGGCTGCCCGGCGGAGCGGGCTCAGCGGCCGGTGGCGAGGGTGGCGCCGCCGGCGCAGTCGAGGACGGTGCCGGTGGTGAAGCCGTTGCCGGCCAGGTAGGTGATGGCCTGGGCGACGTCCTCGGGGGTGCCGATCCGGCCGACCGGCAGGGTGGCGGCGATGCCGGCGAAGAAGGCGGCCCGGTCGGGCTCCGGGATGCCGGACCACCAGGCGGTGTCCACGACGCCGGGCGACACCGCGTTGACGCGCAGCGGTGCCAGCTCGGCCGCCAGCGGCGGGACGGCGGACTCCAGTGCCCCGTTCACCGCGGCGAGACCGACCGACCCCGGCAGTGCGGCCCGTGCGGAGGCGGCGGTGACGAAGGTGACCGACCCGTCGGCGCGCAGGTGCGGCAGCGCGGCGCGGAGGATCGCGAGGTGGGCGAAGAGCTTGCCGTCGAAGGCGGCGCGCAGGTCCGCCTCGGCAAGCTGCGCGAACGGGCCGAGGCCGACGGCGCCGGAGCTGAGTGCGATCACCAGGTGGTCGAGCTGCCCGGCGACGGCGAGGAAGGCGGCGACCGACTCCGGGTCGGTGGCGTCGGTCTCGACGGCGGTCACCGGGCGGCCGATCCGCTCGGCGGCCGCGTCCAGCCGCTCCTTGGAACGGCCGGCGATGATCACGTCGGCCCCGGACGCGGCGAACGCGGCGGCGGCCGCCTCGCCGATGCCGTGGCTGGCGCCCAGCACGGCGATCCGCTGGTCTGCGAAGGACGAGGACATGGGTTCCCCTCGGAAGTTTGTTGAGACTCTCGGTCTCGACAAGTATTTGCCGAGACCGCGAGTCTCGTCAACCGTTTTCCGGTGTACAGTCCCGACCATGGAAGAGCCCCGCCGCGCCGCCGCCAGGCCGCACACCGGACGCCGCCGCAACGAGGCCGCCCGGGAGGCCGTGCTCACCGCGACCATGGACCTGCTGCGCGCGTCGGGCGAGGAGCTGACCGTCGACCGGATCGCCCGGGCCGCGGGCGTCGGCAAGCAGACCATCTACCGCTGGTGGCCCACCAAGGGCGCCGTCGTCGCCGAGGCGATGGCCGAGTCCGCGACCGCGGCGGTCGGACTCCCCGACACCGGCACCCTCCGCGGGGACCTCGCCGCGTTCTTCCGCGCCAGCTTCGCCGTCCTGCAGGACCAGGGCATGGTGCGGCTGCTCGGCGAGGTCGTCACCGGCGCCCAGCGCGAGGCCGCCGTCGCGGACGTGCTGCACGAGTTCACTGCGCGCCGGCGCGCCGCACTCGGCGCCCTGCTGCAGCGCGCCGCCGAGCGCGGCGACCTGCGCGCGGGCGCCGACCCCGCCGTCCTCGTCGACCTCGGGTACGGCTTCCTCTGGTACCGGCTGCTCGTCGGCCACGCCCCGCTGGACGACGCCGCCGCGGACGCCCTCGCCGACCACCTCACGGCCGCCGCGACCGCCTGACCCCGCCGCACCGCTCCACCTGCCGCCGGAGGCGGTCATTTGCCCCGGGGCGGTGCGGCCCGCTTGGATGCCGGTGGCCGGTCGTGCGTACCGGACCGGCCGACGGCCGGGACCGGAACGCGAGCAGGAAGCGCGAGCGGGGAAGCGAACAGAACGGAGCAGGACGTGGCGGGCACGGCAGCGGAACCGCCACCGGGGCGGGCAGCGGGAACGCCTCCGCAGCAGGCCTCGGGCGAGCTGCCGGGCGATTCTCCAGGACGGCCGTTCCGGCGGCTGTGGACGGCGTACGCGGTCAGCACCCTCGGGACCTGGCTCGCCTTCGACGCACTGCCGCTGATCGCGATCCTGGCCCTGCACACCGGCCCGGCCGGGGTGTCCGCGCTGGCCGCCGCAGGGCCGGCCGCGGGGGCGCTGCTGGCGGTGCCGCTCGGCCCCTGGGTGGAATTCCGCCGCAAGCGCCCGGTGATGGTCGCGGCCGACCTCGTCCGCTGTGCGTCGCTGCTCAGCATCCCCGCCGCGTTCGCGCTCGGCCTGCTGACCCTGGCCCAGCTGCTGGTGGTGTCGGTGGTCGTCTCCGCGGCCGACATCTCGTTCACCGCCGCCTCCGGCGCGTTCCTGAAGTCGATCGTGCCGCCGCGCGGCCTGCTCGCCGCGAACGGGCGCCTGGAGTCGACCACCTGGCTCGCCACCGCGGTCGGACCGCCGCTCGGCGGCGCCGCGGTCGGCTGGCTGGGCCCCGTGGCGACGGTGCTGGCCGACGCTGCCAGCTACCTGCTGTCGGCGGCCGCGCTGCGGCGCGTCGGCGGACGGGAACCGCGCCCCGCGGCGTCCAGCGGCGGACGCCGGCTCCGGGCCCGCGACCTCCTCGACGGCTGGCGGTTCATCCTCGCGGACCGGGCGCTGCGCCCGCTGTTCCTCAACACGGTGCTGGTCAACGGCCTGATCATGGCGGTCTCGCCGCTGCTGGTGGTCCTGATGCTCGGCCCGCTCGGATTCGCCCCCTGGCAGTACGGGCTGGCGTTCGCCGTGCCGTGCCTCGGCGGCCTGGCCGGCTCCCGGCTGGCCCGGCCGCTGGTCGCGCGGTTCGGCCGGCACCGGGTGATGCGGACCACCGGAGTGCTGCGGGCCTGCTGGCCGCTCGGGCTGGCCTTCGTCCGCCCCGGCGCCGCAGGGCTCGCGATCGTGATGGCCGTGGAGTTCGGGCTGATCAGCTGCATGGGCGTGTTCAACCCGGTGTTCGCGACCCACCGCCTGGACCGCACCCCGGCCGACCGGGTCGCCCGCGTGCTCTCCGCATGGTCGGTCAGCAGCAAGGCCTCGATCGCCGCGCTGACCGCACTGTGGGGCCTGCTGGCCGCCGCGGCCGGCCCCCGGACCGCGATCGCGGCCGCCGGACTCCTGCTGCTCGCCACCCCGCTGCTGCTCCCCCGCTCCGAGCACGCGCCGATGCCCGACCGCGAGCCGGTGCCCGACCCGGCCTGAGGACCGACCGCCGCTCCGCACGGGGGACGAGGGCAGAGCGGGAGGGGCGCGGGTGTGCCGCGCCCCTCCCGGTCACCGGCGCACTGCGCCCACGCCATCCTGACGATGCGTCAGCTCAGTGCGAACTTCTGGGCCGCGGAGCCGTTGCAGTCCCAGATCTGCAGCCGGGTGCCGTTCGCGGTCGCGCCGTTGGGCGCATCGAGGCAGCGGCCGGACTGCGGGTTGCGCAGCGAACCGTCCGACTGCTGCACCCACTTCTGCCCGCCGACCCCGTTGCAGTCCCAGAGCTCGACCTGGGTGCCGTTCGCGATGCCGTTCCCGTTGACGTCCAGGCATCGGCCGATGGTGCCGAGCGAACCGTCGGGGTTGTGCGTCCAGTGCTGGTCCTCGGCGTAGGTCTGGCAGCCCCACAGCTGGACGGCGGTACCGTTCACTCCGCTGTCGTCGGCCGCGACGTCGACGCAGGCGCCGCCCGGGCCGGTGATGGTGCCCTGCGGGCCGTTGGGCACGTCGGTGCGGCCGGCGTAGCCGACGGAGACGACGTTCGCCTGGACGGCGCTCTCCGCGGCGTCGGTCGGGTAGCCGGCCACCATGACGCCCTCGAAGAAGGTGCCCCGGTTCCAGTTGCTGTTGTCGCCGCCGATGCCGAGGATGATGCCGCCCTCCTGGTGCATCGGCTGGTAGCCGCCGCGGGTGGGCAGGGCGCCGTTCCACCAGGTGGTCAGGGCGCCGGACTGCGCGTTGCCGCCCTTGAGGGCGTAGGTGTGCTGGCCGTCGTTCTTCAGGACGGCGGTGACGAACGCGGAGTTGTTGCCCGCATTCGCGGTGTTGGAGCCGTTGTTGCCCTGGAACATGCCGTTCTCCATGTCGGCCTCGATCCACGGGCCGGAGCCGGTGCACGGCGCGAAGTAGCAGGTCGTGGCGATGCTCACGGCATCCATGTGGCCGTTCCCGGTGTCGGCCGGGGTGCTCTCCGCGTTGCCGTAGTCGAAGCAGCAGTCCGCGCCGACGTGCGTGCCGCTGGCCACCATGTAGACGCCCTCGGGCTGGCCGTTGACCGCGACGCCGGACGCGACGCCGGTGTAGCGGTAGCCGACGCCCGGCGACACCCAGACGCCGTAGACCTTGTGACCGCCGGCGGTGACCGCGATCTCGCTCGCGTCGGCGCCGCGGTCGGCGCCCGTGCCGGAGGTGCCGGCCGGGCCCGGGGTCAGGTCGTTGTGACGCGCCGTCTGGTCGTAGATCCGGGTGATGCGACAGGTGGTGCCGCCGCAGAAGGCTTCCTGCTGCTCGGCGTTGGCGTAGCCGCCCGCGGCGAGGAGCCCGATGTCCGCCCCGGCGCCGTCGGACGCCCGGGTGACCCGGTACAGCGGACCGCTGTAGGAGGAGGAGAGGGCGCGCACCGTGCTGTGCGCGGCGACGCAGGGGGTGCCGGCGGAGCCGTAGATGTCGCAGGGCAGCGAGCCGGCCGCCTGCGAGACGCCGGGGAGGCTGATCAGGGCGCCCAGGACGAGTCCGAAAGCCGCCAGAGCGGAGAGCAGGGCGCGCCGGTACCGGACCGCGCGACGAGCGGCGACGCGGGGGGCGGCCCGTAGGGCGGCCGACCTCATGCTGCGCATGGAGTGCTCCTGACGTGGTGGGGGATGGAGCTCTAACTCATCGGCACGGCGCCCGAGTTCGCGCTCTCCGCCGACTCGTCCGGAAGCTACGCAGGCCGATCGGCAGTGTCAATATTTGTTTCTTTCTTTTCCTTACAACCTTGTAAAAGCGTCTGCTTCTGTGGGTTTTCGGGAACCGCGCCGGGCGGAGGCGGAGGCGGAGGCGGAGGCGGGCAGGACGGAGCGGGACATGACCGAGCCGTGGGGGGGGGCGGGCGCGCGCCCCGCGCCGCCCCCCACGCAATCACTCC
>NZ_JBHWBW010000043.1:0-22607 GCF_042735675.1 Kitasatospora sp. NPDC059571 | reverse complement strand
ATGTGAGTGTTTGGTGGTGTGTTGGGCCCCCGCGCGGGGCGGGGGGGGCGGGGGGGGGGGGGGGGGCCCGGCGGCGCGGGAACAACCCCGCGCGGGGCCCCCCGCGGCCCCCACGACTCAGCACTCGACCATGGATGACGGGCCGTCAGACGGCCGAACTCCGGTGCACCGGACGGCCGTCGACGACGGTGAGCAGCACCGGGAGCGCGGCGAGGTCGGTGTCGGGCACGGCGAGCGGGTCGTCCGCGAGCACGGTGAGGTCGGCGCGGTGGCCGACGGCCACCCGTCCGGCGAACTGCTCCTCCCCGGCCGCCCAGGCCGGGTTGAGCGTCATGCCCTGGAGGGCCTGCAGCGGGGTGAGGGCCTGCTCGGGCCCGTGCGGCGGCAGCGAGAGGTCCCGGGGGCGGCGGTGGCGGGCGCCGGCCATGACCTGGAGCGGCGGGAAGGGGGCGATCGGCCAGTCCGAGCCGAGGACGACCCGGGCTCCCGCCTCCCACAGGTCGCGGCAGCGGAACGCCCGGGAGGCGCGCACCTCGCCGAGCCGGCTGGACCAGTTGTCCGTGTGGTCGGCGCGGGTGAACTCGCAGCAGTGGGTGGGCTGCATGGAGGCGGCGACGCCGAGTGCGGCGAAGCGGCGCAGGGTGTCGTCCGGGACGGTCTCGATGTGCTCGACCCGGTGCCGCACCGGGGCGCCGCCCTCCGCCAGGGCCTTCTCGACCGAGTCGAGGACGTGGCGGACGGCCGCGTCGCCGATGGCGTGGGTCGCGGTCGGCACGCCGGCCCGGTGCAGGTCGCCCAGGACGCGGGTGAACTGCTCCGGGTCGGGCCAGAAGGCGTGCGTGGACTGGCCGTGGCAGTCCGGGTGTTCGAGCCAGGCCGTGCCGTTGTCGATGGTGCCGTCCATGAACATCTTGACGCCGTCGACCCGCCACAGCCGACCGCCGGCGCCCTGCTGCCGGACTAGGTCGGCGACGGCCGCCGCATCGGCGCCGGGCTGGCACCAGGGGGCGACCCGCAGCCGCAGCGGCAGCGCGTCCTGTGCCTCCAGCGCGGCGTAGGTCGCCAGGCTGGTGCCGACGGCGTCCATGGCGTGGCCGCCGGTCAGACCGGCCGCGGCCATGCTGCGCATCACCTCGGCGGTGCGGGCGAGCAGTTCGGCCTCGGTGGGCCCGGGAGCGGCGTCCTCGACGAGCGCGCAGGCCGCGTCCTCCAGCAGCAGGCCGGTCGGGCGGCCGACCGGATCGCAGACGATCTCGGCGGACTGCTCGAAGGTGCGGGGTCCGTCGATGCCGGCGAGTTCCAGGGCCCGTGCACTGGCCAGGACGGAGTGACCGTCGAAGAGGTCGATGACGGCAGGGACGCCGTCGAGGACCGGACCGAGTGCGGCGGCGCCGAGGGGCTGGCCCCCGAAGGCGTTCGGGTCCAGGCCCCAGCCGCGCAGCCAGGCACCGGGGCCGAGTCCGGCGGCAGCGCGGGCGAGGGCGGCGCGGACGGCCGGGAGGTCGCGGCAGTCGGAGAGGTCGACGCCTCGGGTGCGTTCGGCGCCGGACACCGGGTGCAGGTGCCCGTCGGTGAAGCCCGCGGTGGCGACCGCTCCCCCGAGGTCGATCACCTCGGTGGCCGGGCCGGCGAGGGCCAGGATCTCCCGGTCGTCGCCGAGTCGGGTGATCCGGCCCGCGCCGGCGGCGAGGGCGGTCTGCGGCAGGAGCCTGCCGGTGGCCGGGTCGAGCAGCCGGGCGGAGAGCAGGACGAGGTCGGGGTGCACGGGCGGCTCCTTGGTGCGGTGGGTACCGCCGTCGGCCCGGCGGGCTACGACGGCGCGTGGCGGGGAGGTTCGGGATCGGGCGGGGTGCGGCCGGTGCCGGGCGGGGCGGGGTCGATCGGGTCGGGCTGCGGGGCGGTCGGCGGGGTGAGCGCGCCGGCGGGCAGGCCCAGTTCGCGCTCCGCGGTGGTGACGGCCATGTTCACCACCGCCGGGGGGCGGTCGCTGCGGTCGGTGTTGGCGTGCACGCCGAGGCCGTCCAGGACGACCAGGATCCGGATGGCGGCCACGACCGGGTCCTCGGTGCGGAAGGCGCCGGTGTCGGCGCCCTCGCGGATCAGGCCCGTCAGCCGGTCGCGCCACCGCGCCTCCTGGTGGCCGACCCGCTCGCGCAGGGCCGCCCGGAACCGGCTGAGGTGCCTGGCGTTGAGCCAGAGCCGGCTCATGTCGTCGTAGCGCGGCCCGGTGGTGAGGCCGAGGAAGCGGGCCAGTTGCGGCAGGGCCGTCCCCTCGGGCCGGTCGGCCGGGATCAGCTCGTCCAGTTCGGCGGTCGCGGCGGTGCCGAACGCCTCGGCGACGAGCTCCTCCGCGACCGGGAAGTAGTGGCTGATCAGTCCGGGGCGGACGGCCAGCTCATCGGCGACGCGCCGCACCGTGATGCACTCCAGCCCTTCTGCCAGGGCGATCGCGGCCGCGGTGGCCACGATCTCGGCGCGGCGCGCCTCCGGGGATTTGCGGACCCGCTTCGGCTGGACGCTTGACGACATGTCCCGCACGCTATTGGATGTGCGACCAATAGACAAGCCGGCTCCCGTTCTCGACAGTTCGGAGGACTCCATGGAATCCACGATTCCAGACCCCCACGCGGAGACCCCCACTCCCCCGGCGACGCCCGAGCGCGCCGGCCGGGTGGAGGCCCACGGCATCGACCGCATCCCCGAGAGCGAACGCCACGGCCGCCCCCGCGAGCTCTTCGCGGTCTGGGCGGCGCCCAATGTGAGCTACCTGAGCCTGGTCGTCGGCGGCACCCTCACCCTGATCGGCCTGGACCTGTGGCAGGCGCTGGCGGTGATCGTGGCCGGCAACCTGCTCTGGGCGCTGGTCGGACTGGTCGCCGTCAGCGGCCCGGCGTCCGGCACCCCCAGCGAGGTGGTGATGCGGGCGATGTTCGGCACCCGGGGCAATCGCGTGAACATCGCCGTCACCGGCTGGTTCGTCTCGGTCTGCTACCTGGCGCTCAGCTGGGCCGCCGCCTCGCTCGCCGCCTTCGCGCTGGCCGACGAGGCCGGCCTGCACCTCGGCACCGCCGCCGAGGTCGTGGTCATCACGGCCATCGCGGCGGCCACCCTGGCCATCAGCATCTACGGCCACGCCACCATCGTGCGGCTGTACCTGCCGTTCACCCTGGTCCTGAGCGCGGTCTTCACCGTCCTCGGCGGCTACGTGCTCGGCCGCGCCGACTGGGGCTACCGGCCCGAGCAGCCGCTGCACGGCGCCGCCCTGGTCGCGGCACTCGCCGGCGGCCTCACCCTGGTGGCCTCCGCCCCGCTCTCGTACAACAACAGCGCGGACTTCGCCCGCTACCTGCCGCCCGGCAGCAGACCGGCGGCCGTCGCCGGGTGGACGGCGCTCGGCGGGTTCGTCCCCAGCGTCCTGTTCACCTTCCTCGGCACCCTGGCCGGGACCACGCTGGACATGACCGACCCGCAGACCGCGCTGACCACGGTCCTCCCGTCCTGGTTCAAGCCGGCCTTCCTGCTGGCGATCGTGCTGTCCGCGGTCGCCAACAACGCGATGACGGCCTACAGTTCCGGTCTCGCCCTGCAGGCCGTCGGCCTGCGGGTCCGCCGCTCGCGCAGCGTCGCCCTGGACGGCACCCTCGGGGTGGCGCTCACCCTCTACGCGCTGCTGGTCTCCAACTTCCTCGACACCGTCAACAGCATGCTGGAGCTGATGGTCGCCCTGACCGGCCCGACCATGGCCGTCTACGCGACCGACGTCCTGCTGCGGCGCAACCGCTACGACGGGCACGCCCTCACCGACGAGAGCCGGGACGGGCCGTTCTGGTACACCGGCGGCGTCCACCGCGCCGGAGCCGCAGCCCTGGTCGTCGGCGCCGCGGCCGCCGCCCTGTGCGTCACCACCCCGCTGTACACCGGCCCGGTCGCCCACGCGCTCGGCGACACCGACCTGTCGCTCCCGGTCGGGCTGCTCGGCGCGGCCGGCGTCTACCTGCTGACGACCCGGCGCCGCACCGCGGTCTGACGGCGGACCGGGCCCGCCCGGCGGTACGCGCCCCGCGCGGCCGGGCGGGCCGCACCGCTCACACCCGCTCGGCCTGCGGCGCGCCGGCCGCCGCGGGCCGGGGTGCCGCAGGGTCCCTGGACGAGGTCCGCGACACCCCCTGACCGGCGGGGTCGCCGGCCGGCCGGGGCGGCAACCCCAGTCAGAGCAACCAAAGGTTGCACGTCCCCGGGAAGAGTTCTACAGTGATACGCAACCAAAGGTTGCGAGAGGCTGGAGGAGCGCGATGGAGTACGGCAGCATCGAGCGGGAGATCCACATCGAGGCCACGCCCCAGGTGGTCTACGAGGTCATCAGCACACCCGAGCACCTGCGGGAGTGGTGGCCGGACGAGGCGGACCTGAAGCCGGCCCCCGGCGCCACCGGGGTCATCACCTTTGGCGACAGCTCCTCGCCGGGGGCGAAGACCGAACCGCTCACGGTGCTGGAGGCCGACCCGCCCCGGCGGTTCTCCTTCCGCTGGGTGTACGAGGACGGCGAGGCGGCCGCGCCGGGCAACTCGCTGCTGGTGACCTTCGACCTGGTCCCCTCGGGCACGGGCACGCTGCTGCGCTTCACCGAGACCGGCTTCCGGGAGCGGGGCTGGGAGGCGGCCGTCCTCGAGGAGGCGTACCGCGACCACGTCAACGGCTGGGACTACTTCCTGCCCCGCCTCGTCACGTACGTCGCCCGGCTGGTGTCGGCGCCGTGACCGCAGCCATCGACGACGAGCTCTGGTCGGCGGTCGGCGACCCCATACGCCGCAGGATGCTCGACCTGCTGCTGACCGAGGGCGGCGGGACGGCGACCACGCTGAGCGGGCAGCTCCCGGTCACCCGGCAGGCCGTCGCCAAGCATCTCGGTGTCCTCGACCGGGTCGGCCTGGTCCACGGCACACCGTCCGGACGCGAGCGCCGCTACGAGGTGGACGAGGCCCAACTCGCCCGCGCCGTCGCACAGCTGTCCTCGGTCGGGGCCGCCTGGGACGCCCGGCTGCACCGCATCAAGCGGATCGCCGAGACCATCCAGCGCAGCCGGCAGGGCTGACCGCCCCCACACGCACCAACACCACCGCGTCCGCGGGCCGCGCCGCGGACGCCCGGACAGGAGAGAGGTACCGACATGGCGGACATCCTGCACAGGATCGGCGCCACGGCGTCCCCCGAGGACGTCTACGCCGCCCTGACCACGGTCGACGGGCTGGCGAACTGGTGGACGAGGGAGACGGACGGGGACCCCGACCCCGGGGGCGTCCTCCGGTTCCGCTTCGCCCAGGGCGGCTTCGACATGAAGGTCCTGGACGCGCAGCCCGCCGAGCGCGTGCTCTGGGAGGTCGTCGACGGCCCCGAGGAGTGGATCGGCACGCACGTCCGGTTCGACCTCAAGCGGGAGGGCGACTTCACGATCGTGCTGTTCCGGCACGAGGGCTGGCGGGAGCCCGTGGAGTTCATGTACCACTGCAGCACCAAGTGGGCGACCTTCCTGATGAGCCTCAAGCGGCTGGTCGAGACCGGCACGGGCGAGCCCGCGCCGCACGACGTGCAGATCAGCAACTGGCACTGAGGCCACCGCCCGGCCGTCGAATCGCCTCCCCGGCCCGGACGCCGCGTGCGCCCGGGCCGGGGAGCGGCCTGCCGTCACCAGCCGCCCGCGGTCCGCAGGGCGCGGGACAGGCCCAGTGCCGCCGTCCGCACCGCGGGGGCGAGTTGGGCGGGCCGGAAGCGCGAGAGCGGGACGGCCACCGAGAGGGCGGCCACCGCGGCATCCCCGGCGAACACGGGCGCGGCGATGCAGCTCACCCCGAGCGCCGCCTCCTGCTCCTCGTACGCGAGGCCCGAGACCTGGGTCTTCTCCAGGGCCATACGCAGCCGCGCCGGGTCGGTGATCGAGTGCGGGGTGAGGCTCGGCAGCGGCCGGGACAGCAGTTCCTCGGTCAGCTCCGCACCGGAGAAGGCCAGCAGCGCCTTGCCCACGCCCGTGCAGGAGAGCGGGAGGCTGCCGCCGATCCGGGACGGCAGCCGGAGTGCCTCGTGACCGTGGATGCGTTCGAGATAGACCACCTCCATGCCCTCGCGGACCCCCAGGTGGACGGTTTCGCGGGTGGCCTCGAACAGGTCCTGGAGGAAGGGCAGCGCCACCTCGCGCAGATCGCGGCGGCGCGGCACCAGCGAGCCCAGTTCGAACAGCTTCGTGCCGAGCCGGTACTCGGCGCCGGAGCGCTCCAGCCAGCCCAACCGGACGAGGTCCGCCGCGAGCCGGTGCACGGTCGGCTTGGGCAGGCCGGTGCGCGCGGCGAGTTCCGACAGGCGGTACGAGCCGCCATGGGGGATGAAGCACTCCAGGATGAAGGCAGCCTTCTCCAGCATGCTGCCGCCCGCACCGTTCCGTTCCACGGAACGAAGCCTCTCCCATCGGGGCGGTGCTGTCCATGCCGGCACCGGGCCGGCCGGGGCCGCCGGGTCCGGCTGCGGCCTGCCGGACCGGCCGGGCACACCGGATCGCAAGACCGTTCGCCGACGACCGCAACCGCCCGGGCAGGATGGCGCGATGACCGACGACGGAGACCTCCACGCGATGGACCGGATGCTCGCCGAACGGGCCTGCGAACGGCTGGTGCTGGAGTTCGTGCGCCGGCTCGACCTCGGAGAGCCGGGCTCGGTGGCCGAGCTGTTCACCCCGGACGGGGTCTGGGAGTGGCCGTACGACGGGCGCCGCGTCGAGGGCCGGGCGGCGCTGCGCGCCCACTTCGCCTCCCGTCCCGCGGACCGCCAGTCGCGGCGGATGTGCAGCAACGTCCTGATCACGGTCGACTCGCCGGACACCGCCTCCGGGACCACCTACTTCGCCACCTACCGCGTCGACGGATTCACCCCCGGCTCGCTCGTGCCCCCGCGCCTCCCGGCGAACGTCGGCCACTACGAGGACACCTTCCGCCGGATCGACGGCACGTGGCTGCTGCACACCCGCCGGCTGGTGCTGCCCTTCGGCGGCCCCACCGAACGCCTGGACGACGGCCCGGCCGGGTCCTCCTGACGGTCGGTCGGCCGTGGTCCACTGGTCGGCATGGACGACTCCCGATTCCTCGACTGCCTCACCGTCGACTACGACCGCCTGCGGTCCGTCGCACCGATCGACCTCGGCGCGGCCGTGCCGAGCTGCCCCGGCTGGACGGTCGCCGACCTGACCCGGCACGTCGGCACCGTGTACCTGCACAAGGTGGCCGCCATCCGGACGGGCGCCGAACCCGACCCGTGGCCGCCCGCGGAGCTCGACCGGGAGGATCCGCTCGCCCTCCTCGACCGGGCGTACGCCGCGCTGCGCGAGGAGTTCTCCGCCCGCCGCCGCGAGGACCCGGCCGGCTCCTGGTACCACCCCGACCGGACCGTCGGCTTCTGGATCCGCCGGATGGCGCAGGAGACCGTGATCCACCGGATCGACGCCGAACTCGGCACGGGACAGCCGGTGGCCCCGGTCGCGGACGACCTGGCCCTCGACGGCATCGACGAGCTGCTCAAGGTCTTCGTCGCGTACGGCGTCGCCGAGTGGGGCGACTACTTCACCGACGCGCTGGCCGGCTCGCCGGGCCGGACCTGCACGGTACGGGCCGACGGCGCGGCCTGGCGGGTGCGCAGCGGGCCCGGCAGTCTCACGGTCGAGGACGGCGCGGGCGACGGCGGCAGCGACGCGAGCGTCACCGGCCCGCCGGCGGACGTCCTGCGGTGGCTGTGGAACCGGGAGGAGCCCGGCGCCCCCGGCGCCGTGACCGTCGAGGGCGACCCCGAGGCGGTGGCGGAGCTCCGACGCTGCATCACCATCGCCACGCAGTAACGGCGTCCGGGGACGGCCCGCGGCTGCGGCCGTTGTCGCTCCGGGCCGGCGGATCGGTGGCACCATACCGGGATGGACTCGATCATGCGTACGGCCGGGAGCCTGCTGGGCACCCACCTGTCGGACCCCGTCGACCTCGGCGGGAGCAGGCGGAGCACGGTGCTGCGGTGCGCCACCGCCGACGGGCGCAGCGTGATCGTGAAGGCGTTCACCGACGAACCGGAGGCGCGGCGGGCGTTCACCGGCGAGGCCGCCGGGCTCTCGCTCGCGCTGGCCGGCCCCGAGCTGCTGGCCGTGGCCGCCGACCCGCCGATCCTCGTCATGGCCGACCTCGGCCGCGCGCCGACCCTGGCGGACGTCCTGCTCGGCTCCGACCCCAAGGCCGCCGAGCAGGGGCTGTCCGCGTGGGCGCACGGGCTCGGGCGGCTGGCCGCCGCGTCGGTGCACCGGCGGGCCGACCTCGCCGCCCTGTGGGCCCGCTACGACAAGGGCATGCCCAGCTGGGACGACGAGCCGTGGATCGCCGCGAACGCGGCCGCCCTGCCTGGTGTGCTCGACGCGGCGGGCGTCACTGCCCCGCAGGACCTGCCCGGCGACCTCGCCCGCATCGGCACCGCGGGCGGCGAGGAGTACCCGGCCTTCACCCCGGGCGACACCTGCCCGGACAACAACCTGATCACCCCGGAGGGGCTGCGCCTGATCGACTTCGAGGCCGCCTGCTTCCAGTCGGTGTTCCTGACCGCGGCGTACTGCACCATGCCGTTCTCCACCTGCTGGTGCGTCTTCCGGCTGCCCGACGGCACGGCGGAGGGCCTTGAGGAGACCTACCGGCGGGAGGTGGTCGCCGCGTACCCGGTGCTCTCCGAGGACGCGGTGTGGCGGGCGGGGATGCGGCAGGCGGTCGCGGTGTGGACGGTCGACGCCACCGTCCGCCTGCTGCCCCGGGCCCTGAAGGAGGACCTCCCGATGCACCGCAGTCGGCGACCGGTGCCGACGATGCGTCAGGTGCTGCGGCACCGGTGGGAGGCGGCGCAGCACCTGACGGAGTTCCCCGCCCTCGCGGAATCCGTCCGGGACCTGCTCCACGGGGCCGCCACCTGGGACACTCCGTCGCTGCCGCACTACCCCGCCTTCACCGCCTCCGATTGACGTCGGGGCGCCTCTCCGCCGGGCTCCTGTGTCAGGGCACCGTGTCAGCGCCCTGTGTCAGGAGAGGGCGAGGACACAGAACTCGTGGTCCTCCGGGTCGGCCAGGCACGTCCACGGGACGTCGCCCTGGCCGAGGTCGAGATCGGTGGCGCCGAGGGCCCGCAACCGGGCGACCTCCGCCGCCCCGTCGTCACCGGGGTACGGCAGCAGGTCGAGGTGGACGCGGTCCGGCACGGTCCTCGCATCGGGTGAGCGGATGAACTCGAGGTACGGGCCGACACCCTCGGCGCAGCGGAACACCGCCTCGTCGTCGGTCACCCCGTGCAGGGTCCAGTCGAGCGCCTCGCCCCAGAACCGGGCCATCGCCTGCGGGTCCGCGCAGTCGACCACCACCGCGGCGATCGGCCCGGTGTCCCGGTAGACCTCCCGGGGCTCCAGCACGCAGAACTCGTTGCCCTCCGGGTCGGCGAGAACCGTCCACGGCACCTCACCCTGGCCCACCTGGGCGGACGTCGCACCGAGCGCCCTGAGGCGCGCGACCAGCTCCGCCTGGTGGGCGGCGGAGGTGGTGGCGAGATCGAGGTGCACCCGGTTCTTCGTCCCCGTCTTGGGTTCCGGGACGGGAACGACGTCGATCCCGAGGGGGACCGGGGCCGGCCATACGAGGCCGCCGCCGGGTCCGACGTAGGTGGTCGCGCCGGGGAAGTACGCAGTCCAGCCGAGCGCCTCCGCCCAGAACCGGCCGACCGCCGGAGGATCAACCGCCTTGATGTTCAGCTGAACCGGTCGCAGTGCCATGCCGTCGATCCTAGGCGCCGCTCCCCGGCCGCCTCAGGACGACGTGACCGGGGACCACGCGCCGAACCACTGCTCGGCGCCGTACTCCTCGAATCGCTCCACCTCGGTGAACCCCAGCTTCGCCGCGAGGCGCATCGAACGGTCATTGGCGGTCTGGGTGCAGAGCACCACTCCCTCACCGGGATGCGTGCCCGCGAACCAGTCGAGTGCCGCCGCACACGCCTCCGCGGCGAACCCGCACCCCCACGCCTCCGGCAGGAACATGTAGCCGAGTTCGGCCTCCCCGGCTTCCGCACGGACGTGCCCCGGACGCTCCGCATCACGCCGCTCCAGCGTGACGATGCCGATCATCCCCCCGTCCAGATCCACCACGAAGAGACCGGGCCGCCGCCTGGGCGTCTCGGGCATCGAGCGCTCGAACTCCTCACGCGGCCGCGGCCCCCCGATGTACGTGCCCACCTCCACCGAGGTGAACAGCTCGATGACCGCCGCACGGTCCCGCACCTCGGGCTCCCGCAGCACGAGCCGCTCGGTCCGTATCGGGGCGGGCGGCCAGGCAGCAGGTTCAAGATCGGTCATGACTGCAACCTATCGAACGCCCGCCGGGCAGGGCCGCCGATTGACATGTGTGCACCGGAACGGCCTCCGATCGATCAGGGCTGCCGACCTCTCGGGGTCACAGCCAGTCCTTCCGCGCCGCTTGGGCCCCCGCCTGGAAGCGGCTTTCGGCGCCGAGACGATTCATCAGGTCCTGCATCATTCGACGCACGGTCCGCAAGGACAGGCCCAGCTTGCGCCCGGCGGACTCGTCCGTGTGGCCCTGGCCGAGCAGCTGCAACAGCGCGCGCTCTGACCCGGTGAGGTCCTGATCGTCACGGGGGGCGGGCTGGCCGAAGTCGGCTCCGCTGCGCCACAGTTCATCGAACAGTGCACACAAGGGCTGGATCAGGGCCGCACCGTGCAGTTCCAGTGCGCCGCGGCGGCCGTCGACGGGGTCGGTCGGGACGAGGGCGATGCTGCGGTCAACGATCACCAGCCGCATCGGCAGCAGCGGCACGGTACGGGTCAGACCGCCCAGATCGGCCAGCCACCGGGCGTAGCGCAAGGTGTCGGGGTCGTTGCGGAAGCTGTCCTGGAAGATGCTGCGGATGACCACTCCGCGTTCCAGCGCCAGCTGGTTGGGGTGCTTGCCGGCCTGGATGGAATCGGGGCGGACGGCTCCCCCGCGCATCAAGGACAGGCACTCCTCGGTCGCGGTCGCTGCGAGTTCCTCCAGGCGGTCACGGACGGCTTCGAGGGAGTCCAGCCGCAGGACCATCTCATCATCGGGTCGCCGGTCGACGTACTCGGCGGAGATGGCCGCGATCGCGGTCCGGGCGCTCTCTAACTGCTGCTGACGGAAGAGCAGTTGGTTCTGGTTGCGGGCGAGCAGCCTGGTCAGTCCGACCTCCGGACTGACGGCCCGCAGCGCACTCGAGTCGGCCGCGGGCCGCAGCAGCGTCAGTTCCAGCAGTTCGTCGAGTGCTCCACGCACCTCGGCCTCCGACAGGTGCAGTTCGGCGGCAATCCGCTCGACCCCCCAGTCCGGCTCGCCCAGCAAGGTCCTGTAGACGCTCTCTGTCAGTGCGTTCAATCCGAGTGCTTGCAACACCGCGCCGACCCCCCATGTCGATGATCATCATCATGATCGGTGCATGACGGCCGGAGACGCAATGCCTTCCGCGGACGAAATGATCTGGCACCTAGATGCCGAGTGAGTTCGTGCCACCTCTGTAGCCGTGACATCGCCTTCCGTAGGCGGCAAGCTCTTCCTCGTCAGCGGAAAACGCCGCGAGAAACGGGGCGAGTTCCGCGAACCACCTACCGGCACAGCATGGTTACGAAACAGGAGAGAACAGTCGTGGCTCGCTCGATACGCATCGTATGCACCGGCCTGATCGTCGCATTCACGGTCGGCCTGGGGTCCACCGCCGCAAGCAACATCGTCGCCGGTCCCTCGGCCGTCCAGCGCACCGTCACCGCCTCGGGCTTCGACTGGGACAGCGTTCCCGCCGCACCCCCCGCACAGAGTTGACCGGATCCCGTGCATCTGGTCGCGGTGACGCTCATCTGTCCTGACCCGGTGTCATCGCAGGTGACGGCCGAAGCGGTCACCGATCTGATCTGGCTCCACTGCCGACGCGAAGACCGAGTGGAACACATCCGCTCCCGCGCCGACCTCCACCGCTACTGCATCGCTGCCGCGGTCATCGCGGACACTCCGGATGCGGCAATCGCGAGCCTGCGCCACGTCTGCGAACGCGCCGTGCAGCACGCGCCGGCCCTGCGCGGCTGGCAACTCGACCTCACGTAGGACCTCCACGCACCGGTCCCACGGCTCTCCTGGCCACATGAGTGCAGTCGCGCCGGGAGGCCGAGAACCACCCGCCGCCGCCGTCCGAACGCCTCCGTTCGGCCGAGCCCATGACGTCCGCTCGGAAGACATGCACCCGACGCGACGGTCCTGATGCGCCACACAGCCGTCGCTACGGGCTCCTCGGCCTCGTTCGCCGGTGTCCGCGCGCCCTGAGGTCCCCTGCCGGGCTGTGCCGGCGGGGTGAACCGGCGCCACCCGGCCCGTCTCGAACATCTCCCGTGCCCCGGCAGCGCCGGGGACATCTCCTCCCTTTCCGTCTCCTGAAAGAAGGCAGTTCGCCATGCCCAGCTTCGCCAAGATCGCTGCCGCCGCCACCCTGGCCGTGCCGATGCTCCTCGCCATTCCCGGGACCGCCAGCGCCTCCACTCCGTCCGGCTGTTCCAGTGTCACGCAGATCGGCACCACCGCCTACCTCAACGTCGGGGGGCAGACGATGGCGTCGGTGAAGCAGTACAAGGGCTGCGGGAAGAACTACTCCTACCTGTACGTGTGGGAGGGCTACCGCTCCTCCCACAGCAGTTGGGACGTGTGCGCGGCCATCGTCACCAACGGCGGACACGACGTCCAGGACCCCCGGTGCGACCACAACTCCGTCGAGCTGTGGTCCGCCGGCGCCGCCACCCTGTCGCAGTGCACCCAGGCCCTGGGCTGGACCGGGTACGGCCCCATTCCCTACCCCGCCGACGGCGACGTCGCCGTCAAGACCGACGTCCGCTGCTGACCGTTCGTCCGGCTCTCCGACAACCCGTCATGCCCGTCGAGCAGTACCGATCGCCGAGCCCTCGCCAGAAGTCGCACCGGTCGCCCGGCTCCGCCGGACGGCGGCGAGTGCACCTGCACCGGCGCCACCCCTCTCCGCAGCACCCGAGCCTGCGACGGCCGCACCGACCAGCGGTGCCGCTGAGCGCTGCCCCGGTCCTCCACCGAACCAGAAGGAATCACCGCATGGCATCCACCATCAAGACCCGGAACGCCGCAACCCGACTGCTCACGGCCGTCGCCGTCCTGAGCGGCCTGGTGCTGAGCGCCGCACAGGCCCACGCGGCAACCCCACCACCCACCGAGGCATCGGCTGCCACCGCTACCGCGCTGCCGGTGGTGGACATGGAAGCCACTGTCCTGGCTGCCCAGATCGATCCCCGACGCGCCGACAGCACGCTGACCCCGGGGGCCAAGGACTCGGTCCTGGCCGTCGAGCGGGCCCTGCAGGCCCGTAACCTCCTCGACGCCAAGTGGGTGGACGGGTACTTCGGCACCACCACCATCTCCGCCTACGCCGCCTTCCAGCGCTCCCTCGGCTACTCCGGCCTGGCCGCCAACGGGCTGCCCGGCGCCACCTCCCTCGCCGCGCTCGGGCAGGGCCGATTCACCGTCACCCACCAGATCGGACCCGGCGCGAAGCTCCAGCGCGACGGGTACACCGTGGACACCCGCACCCAGAACATGCTCACCGAGGCCGAACGCCTCCTGGGCTTCCACCTCACCCTGTCCCAGGGCTCCTACAACCCCGGCGGCGATCCCACCTCCGCGGGCACCCACGACGGTGGTGGCGTCGTGGACATCAATGTCGACGGCATGTCCAGCACCACCCGCACCGCCGTCGCCAAGGCACTGCGCCAGGTCGGATTCGCCGCCTGGGTCCGCAACCCCACCCAGGGTGACTGGCCCTGGCACATCCACGCCGCGGCGATCAACGACACCGATCTGTCCACCCAGGCCCAGAACCAGACCGGTGACTACTACCTCGGCCTCAACGGCCTGGCCAACCACGCCGCCGACGACGGCCCCCGCATCCCCATCCAGACCTGGGAGGAGTACCAGCGCACCCACTGAGCGCGCACGGCACCTCCCGAGTACGACCCAGAACACCTGTTGACAACACGTCACGAGAAGAGAAGACCATGAAGAACATACGCACCGTGCTCACCGTCGCCGGCACCGCACTGGCCCTGGCCGTCCCCCTCATCGGCACCACCTCCGCCCCCGCCTTCGCCGCGTCCCGCGACGGAGTCTGCGACGCCGGCGAGTTCTGCTACTACTACAACAGCGACGAGGCCGGCTCGATCTCCGACTTCACCGGCTCCATCAGCGACCTCGGGTCCACCCAGCCGACCTGCTACGAGTTCAAGGGCGCCGGCGCCGGCCAGGGCATCTGCACCAAGAACAACGCCGCATCGGTGTGGAACCGCACCGGCCAGACCGTCCGCGTCTACTTCAACAGCGGCTACGGCGGCGCCAGCCAGGACTTCGCCCCCGGCGCCAAGGGCAACCTCAACGCCACCCTGAAGAACAACGAGGCCTCCCACCAGTTCCTCAGCAGCGGCGGCGGCGGCAACCAGACCCCCACCAACGACTTCGACCACGGCACCCGCGGCTTCGCCGCCGACAACTGCACCGCCTTCGCGGCGTACCGCATCGCCAGCCGCCTCGGCGTCCCGAACTTCAGCAACTCCTGGGGCGGCACCACCTGGGGCAACGCCGGCACCTGGGACGACGCCGCCCGCCGCGTCGGCGTCACTGTCAACACCACGCCCACCGTCGGTGCCATCGCCGTCAACGACGTCCACAAGGTCGGCCACGTCGCCTACGTGAACGCCGTCTACTCCGACGGCTCCTTCGACGTCGAGGAGTACAACTGGAACAACCCGCTCGCCTACGGCACCCGCAGCCACGTCCACGTGAGCAGCGCCCAGTCCGACTTCCAGTGGATGCTCCACTTCTGAGCAACCACCAGCAGGACACCGGCACACCCGAACCCGGGGCAGCTCCACAACCGGGGTGATCTCGTGGGCGTGCAGGTCACGGCGGCGGTGTGACGACGTCCGCCGGGGCCGCAGCGGTACTCATCGAAGCCCCGTTGGGCAGGTGACCTCTCCAAGTCGCCTTCTCCCAACGGGGCTTCGATGTGCCGTCGGTCGGCCGCCGCGGGCCCGGGTCCGCGAACGCGACGCCAGGTCATCGAAGACCGTCTTCACACCCTCCGCGTGCAGCTGCCCGGTGTGAGGTCACGTTCAAGGCGTGATGGCCGGGCACCCCGGCGCCCGTCACCGTCCATCGGCGGCAAGGACCAAGTCATGCACCAGGAAGTGGAGTTGCGCGTCATCCATGGACTCCGCCCACAGTCCCTCGGCGTCGAGCACGGATGCCGCCACCATCCGGGCCTCGGCGACGAGCTCGGGGTGGTAGGTGAAGCCCGGCCAGGGCAGGACGGGGTAGTCGTTCGCCTCGCCGAACTGCCGGACGAGCTCGATGTCGCCCAGGACGGCCGGCGGCAGTGACTCGTTCGCCCAGGACCACAACCAGGACTGCTGGGTGAGACTGACGCTGCCGATCATCGTGAGCCGGCCGGTGAGGAAGACCTCCCCACCGCGCGACCAGGTGATCTGCGCGTCGTCCATCGACCACTGGTACTGCACGTCACCCGACAGCCCATAGCGTTCGACCATGACGGCCTGTCGAGTGCGGGCGCGCTCACGGGCCGCCAACACGACGTCCTCCCAACCGGAGTGGTCATGCTCCCAGCGTTCGTCCACCGTGCCTCCTCGCGCAGGTTGTCGACAGGATCCTCCCATCGTCGCTGGTGACCGAGGTAGGGGGCCCGGAGGACCGGTCGTCCCGGCGGACGTACCCGGGAGATACGGCTGGTCGGGGGGTCCCGAATCGGCTCGCGCCGCGCCAGACTGACCCCATGCTGATCTCTGCCCGGCTCGGCCGGCCTCTGCTGCGGTTCTGGACGACCACCCGCGCCAACTTCTACGCCGAGGACCAGGCGACCCGGTGGACCGCGCGGGCGGCGTGGCTGCTGGTGACCGCGACGATGTGGCTGGTGCTGATGTTCACGGTGGTATGGGGAGCGATGGTTGCGGGGGCACAGTCCGGCACCGTGGTCGTCATGACGGTGGGCCTGGCCTTCGCGGTGCCGGTCGTGTCGATGGCCGCCGTGACCTCCGGGCCCAGGGGCCGGATGGGCGCACCGGTGCTGACGGCGCTGGTGATGGGCGCCGTACTGCTCGCCTTCTGGCTGAGCTGACCGGACCGGGGGCGTCGTGACGCCCCCCGGGCGCCTCGGCCCGAGCAGAACGGCCTTGGATCGCGGGCTCCCGGGTGGGCTCGGCCGCCGCTGCCCGGGGGTCGCCCTGCTCCCGCCGCTCCGCCGCCTCCCGTTACCGCCGCTCGGCGGCCGCGCGCTCCTCGGCGATCGTGGGAACGGAGGCGAGGGCCTCGGCCGGGCGGCCGTGCCTGATCAGCATGTCGGCCAGATCGAGGTCGGCCAGGTGGTGGGTGGACGCACGGAGAAGCGCGAGGGCCTCCTCCGGCCGGCCGTCCCGCTCCAGGAGCCGCGCCAGCGCGGTGTCCCACGCGCCGGGCTCCCGCTCGTTGAGGGCGGTGGCCTCCGCGATGCCCTCCGTGCAGCGGCCCGTCTCGCCCAGCAGCCAGAGCCGCAGGCGGCGGACGTCGTCCGGGTGCCCCTCGACGTACGCGCCGGTGAGCCCCTCCAGGAGTTCGAGCGCCCGGCCGGGGCGGCCGTCGCCGACGAGCAGTTCCAGCGCCCAGTGGAGGAGGTTCCAGCAGTCGTAGTAGTCGTACGTGGGCCGGCCGGTCTCGACGGCTTCGTCGATCCTTCTCTGGCGGACGAGGAGGTGCATCAGCGCCGTGCGGTCCTTCGGGTGGTCGCGGGTCTCGATGTGTCCGCGCAGCAGGGCCTCGGCCTCGGACGCCCGACCGGCGTCCTCCAGTGCCTTGGCGTACACGTCCAGGGCGGAGTAGGGGTCCCGGGCGGCCAGTGCGCCCAGTTCCTCGATCAGGTCCTGCCGAGCAAGGAGTTTCGCGTAGTACTCCGGGAAGTTGACGGGATGGCGTCGGCCCGAGGCCATTTCGGTGCGCAGGGTCTCGACGGCCTCGTCCGTACGCCCGGCGCGTTCGAGGACCCGGGCGACCAGGAGCAGCACCTGCCACCGCTCCACCCGGCCCGACGGCTCGCTGCCCGTACGCTCCGCCACCTGCGCGAGCAGGTCCAGGAGCTGTTCGTCCCGCCCCTGGCCCTCGGTCACCTTGACCAGGTGCGACAGCAGCCAGGACTCTCCGAGATGGGGCGCGTGCACCTCGATGGCCTCGTCGATCCGCCCGGCCTTCACCAACAACTCGGCGTACCGAGCGCACACGCGGCCGTCGCCCAGCCCTGCCGCGTCCGGGCGGACCCTCGCGAGCGCCTCCTCGCCGTCGCCCCGCAGGATCATGATCTCGGCGGAGACCCACTCGGCCGCCCGCCAGCCGACATCCGTGAACGGGCCCATCAGCGCCAGCGCCCGATCGAACTCCGCGGCCGCGCACAGCTCCCGCGCCGCCGCCTCCGCACACGTCCAGTCCCCGCGCTCCTGCGCCGCCCGGATCAGCAGCTCCAACTGCCCCAGGTCCAGGAGGGACCGCACCATCCACGGGTGGACACCACCGCGGTTGCGCGCCTGCCAGGAAAGATCGTCGAGGTTCACGCAGGCAACCTACGAACCGTCACTGACATCCCCGATCCACCGCGCCGAGTCCGGGCCGGGGCACGGCCGGAGCGACCTGTCCGACCGCGCCGTTCAGGTGCTGATCGGGGAGGCGAGGACGACGGTGATGTCCGCGGGATGGGTCTCGGTGCGGTAGAAGTGCGGGGCGTCGCCCGCGAAGGCGAGCATGTCGCCGGGGCCCAGCTCCTGAGGTGCGTCGACCGGCCCCGCGGTGATGCGGCCGCTGGAGATGATCAGGTGCTCGATCGTGCCCGTGGCGTGGGGCACGCCCGCCAGTTCGGTCTCGGGCGGGACGCGCAGCCGCCAGAGTTCCAGGCTGTGGCCGCTGCTGATGCGGCGCAGCAGCTCGCGGGAGACCTCGCCCGGCTGGGCGGTCGTGGCGGGACGGTAGACCGGCCCGGTGTCGGCGTCACGCGCGAGCAGGTCGGCGAGCGGGATGCTCAGGGCGACGGCAATCGCGTCGAGCGTGTCGATCGTCGGGTTGCCGTTGCCGGCCTCCAGTTGGGACAGGGTGCCCTTGCTCAACCCGGCCCGCCGGGCCAGCTCGGCGGCGCTCATGCCGCGCTGCTGGCGGCGCAGGCGGATCTTCGACCCCACCGCGGCGGCAGTGCTGCTGACCGGCTGCCGGCCGGGGGTGGCGCCGACCATCAGATGCTCCGGTGGGCCGCGGTGTAGGACACGCGGATGCGGCCCTTCTTGACCCTCACGGTCGGCAGCACCACGTCGGTCAGATCGCCGAGACTGCGCACGTGCGTTCCGCCGCACGGCGCCGAGTGCAGGTGGTCCAGGTACACCACGCGCCGTCCGCTGCCCTCGTCGCGTGCGAAGACGGGCAGATCCTCGGCGATGGCGGCCTCCACCCCCGCACGCAGCGCGGCGGTCACCTCCTCGCGGCCCTCGGGATCGCCCAGGCGGGCGTCGGCAGAGGGGAGTTGGAACTCGATGCGCGCCTGGCCCGGAAAGTGGTTGCTGGCCAGCATCTGCCACCCCTGCAACCGCCCGACGGCCTCGACGAGGTGCCCGGCGGTGTGCAGCGCGGCATGCGCCAGCCGGGCCCCGAGGTCGATGCGGGCCCGAACCCGGTCTCCCTCGGCCGGCGCGGACAGGCTCCGGCCCTCGGCCGCCGTTGCGACGACCAGCCCGCTCTCGTGGTCCCGGACCGGGATGATCTCCATCTCGTCCAGCCAGCCCCGGTCGGCGGGCTGACCCCCGCCCTGCGGATGGAACAGGCAGTGCTCGACGGCCACCCAGGGCACGCCGTCCCGTTCACCGACGGCGATGACGCGCGTGTCGGCGCGCTCCAGGTAGGTGTCGTCGAGGTACGTGCTGATCTGCACGTCACCCCGAAGGGCCATATCTGAGTGAACCATGCGTTCAGCATAACGAACCAAGGCGGCATCGGCGAACCATTCGTTCGTTAAATTGAACGCGGGCCCTACCGGCCTCCCGTCCCTTACGCAGCCGGCTCGGTGCCGGGCGGCCGGCGACGGCCGGCTTCATGCAGGCTGCTCAGCGCCGATTGATCAGTTCGACCTTTCCTCGGTACGTAGGCACTGCCCGAGCCAGGGCAAAGGCCTGCGCTCATCGCGGGGCGAAGAGGAGGTGCACGGGCCCAGTCTGTCGGAGCGTCCCCGGGCCGGGAAGGGCCGTATGTATCCAGGATCACCACGTGCTCTCCCCCGGACGGAGGAGGGCTGACCCCGTTCGGCTGGGTAGGGATGGGGTGTCGTGCACGCGGGCGGGAGGAGGCACAGGTGCGCTCAGCGCAGGAACCGGTGGCCGAGGCGAACGGTGTGACGGACGAGGACGCACAGGTCATCGTGGTGGGCGCCGGGCCGGCCGGCTCGACCGCCGCCGTGCACCTGGCGAGGGCGGGACTGGACGTCCTGCTGCTCGAGAAGGGCGGCTTCCCCCGGGAGAAGGTGTGCGGCGACGGACTGACCCCGCACGGCGTCCACCAACTGCTGAAGATGGGCGTGGACATCGACGAGCCCGGCTGGACGCGCACCCGCGGCACCCGCTGGGTGTGCGAGGGCCGCCGGGTCGACATCGACTGGCCCGCCCTGGGCCGCTACCCCGACTTCGGGCTGACCCGCAGCAGACACGACTTCGACGACATCCTGGCCCGCCACGCGGTGGCCGCCGGCGCGAGGCTGCGCACCCATGTGAAGGCCACCGCGCCGCTCACCGACCGCGCCGGGCGGATCACCGGCGTACGGGCCGAGGCCGGCCCCGACCGGGAGCCGCGGACCTTCCGGGCGCCGCTGGTGATCGCCGCCGACGGCGCGTCCGCCCGGACCGCCCTGGCCATGGGCCTGGCCCGGGACGAGAGCCGGCCGATCGCCACCGCGGGCCGCCGCTACTACCGCAGTCCCGAGCTGTCCAAGGACCCGTACCTGGAGCTGTGGGCCGACCTGCGCTGTGCCCGCACCGGGCGCGACCTCCCCGGCTACGGATGGATCTTCCCGCTGGGCGACGGCCGGGTGAACGTGGGCCTCGGAGCCCTCCCGCACCCCCAGGACGGCCCGGTCGACCTGCGGGCCTGCCTGGCGCTCTGGCTGTCCCGGCTGCCCGAGGAACTGGGGCTGCACGAGGAGAACGCCGATTCCCCGCTGCGCAGCGCCGCCCTGCCGATGGCCTTCAACCGCCGTCCGCAGTACAGCCGCGGACTGCTGCTGGTGGGCGACAGCGCGGGCATGATCAGTCCGTGGAGCGGCGAGGGCATCGCGCAGGCGATGGAGGCCGCGGAGGTCGCCGCCGAGACCGCGGCACTGGCCCTGGCCCACCCCGCCGGCCCGCGCCGGGAGCAGGTGCTGCGCAGCTACCCCGCGGAGCTCGACCACCGCTGGGGGCACTACTACCTTGCGGGCAGCACCGTGGCGCGGCTGGTGCTCAGCCGCTACGGCTACCGCCCGCTGCTCCCCCGCCGGGTGATGGAGACCCCGGCGCTGGTCAACGCGATGGCCAGGCTGCTGATCGAGCCGGGGCGCAAGCCGTCCCGGGACACCACCGACGCCCTGCTGCACGCGCTGGTGCGCCTCGTCCCGGCCGGAGGGCGGCGCACCCGGGGCCGCACCGGAGGACCCGCCGCACGCCGCTGACGGCGACACCCCGGCACGCCGACGCCGCCCGAGCCGGGCCCGGGGCACCGGCGACGTCAGCGCGCCGGGGTGTCGGAGGGCCGCGGGTCCGGGGCTGCGTCCAGAACCGCGTCCAGCAGGCCGGGGAAGCGCCCTTCCAGGTCGGCGCGGCGCAGTTCCAGGTGCCGCTGCCGCCCGTGCGGCGTGCTGCGGACGACGCCTGCCTCGCGCAGGGTCTTCAGGTGGTGGGAGAGCGTGGACTTGGGCAGCTCGCCGCCGACCGGCTGGCAGGCCGCGACCTCCTGCGGCCCGTCGACCAGGCCCTGCACGATCGACAGCCGGGCGGGGTCGCTCAGTGCGAAGAGCACCTGGGTGAGCTGGAAGTCCGCGGGCTCGGGGTGGGGAAGGTCTCGGGCGGTCGACATAGTTCCAGAATAGTTGAACAATCGCGCGGGCGGGAGTACGCTCCGATTGTTCGAGAATTTTGGAACCATCGGAAGAGGCCCCATGGGCACCACCGTCGCCCGACCGATACCGACCGTCCGCCCCGCGGCACGCCCCGTGCCGCGGAGAGCAGGCTTCTGGATCCTGGCCGCCGCGCTGTTCGCCCTGATGGCAGCGGCCGGGGCACCCTCTCCGCTGTACGTCCTCTACCAGCAGCAATGGCACTTCTCCGCCCCGATGCTCACGCTGGTCTTCGCGGTGTACGCGCTGGCCCTGCTCGCCGCACTGCTCACGGTCGGCGCACTCTCCGGGTACGTCGGTCGCCGGCCGGTGCTGGTCGCCGCCCTGGGCGGGGAGATCGCCGCCATGGCGGTGTTCCTCTCCGCCCACGGCGTCGGCGCCCTGCTGGTCGCCCGCATCCTCCAGGGGCTGGCCACCGGAGCCGCCACCGGAGCCGTCAGCGCCGCCCTCGTCGACCTTCAGCCCGCCCCCGGCTCGCGGCTCGGCGCCGTGATCAACAGCGTCGCCCCCACCGCCGGACTGGCCGCCGGCGCCCTCGGCGCGGGCGCGCTGGCGGAGTACGCCCCCTCGCCGACCGTGCTGGTCTTCGCCCTGCTGCTGGTGGTGTTCGTGGCCCTCGTCGCGGCGATCGCCCTGGTGCCGGAGACCGTCACCCGGCGGCCCGGCGCCCTCGCGTCGCTGCGGCCGCGGATGTCCGTACCGGCGGAGGCCCGCAGCGCGTTCCGGGCCGCCACCCCGGCCATGATCGCCACCTGGGCGACCGGCGGACTCTTCCTCTCGCTGGGCGGCTCGCTGGCGGCCGGCGTGCTGCACATCGGCAACCACCTGGTCGGCGGACTGACCGTCACCGTGCTGACCGGCGCCGGGGCCCTCGCCTCGCTGCCCGGCGGCCGCCGCCCCGCGCGTGCGGTCATGGCGGTCGGCGCCTTCACCCTCGCCACCGGCGCGGCGCTGACCATGGTCGCGCTGACCACCCGCAGCACCGGGCTCTTCTTCCTCGCCGCGGTGATCGCCGGCGCAGGGTTCGGCAGCACCTTCTCCGCCGCGTTCCGCTCGCTCGCGCCGCTGGCCGGGCCGGACCGCCGCGCCGAGCTCTTCGCCTCGGTCTACACCGTCAGCTACCTGGCCTTCAGCCTGCCGGCCGTCGCCGCCGGACTGCTCGTCCCGCACCTGGGGCTGCGCACGGTCGCCGACGGCTACGGCGTCGGCGTGGTCCTGCTCGCCCTCGCGGCCGGCGCCCTCGCCCTGCGCCGTCGGCACCCGGCGGCGGCAGGAGCGGACGCCCGGCCGTAGCGGTGCCCGCGGGGCCCCGCACC
>NZ_JBHWBW010000042.1:0-30032 GCF_042735675.1 Kitasatospora sp. NPDC059571 | reverse complement strand
GCATCGGCGCCCACCCCCGCCCCCACGCCGGGCGCCGGTTACCGCGGCGGCGTGTCCTTGGTCTGCAGTTCCAGGAACGGGGGGACCGCTCGTTGGGCAGCAACCGGTGGCCGCCGCCGGCCCTGCCCACCCCGCTCGGACGTGCCCGGCCGCGGTGAGGATCCGGCACGTCGGGCTCGCTCCGCACGGAGCGGGACGACGGCGACCGCCTCGGGACGACGGGGGTGGCGCGGGCGGGTGGCCGGGCGCGGCCTGGCGGGTGACTTCCCGGGAATGTCGGCCGGGTGCGGGCAGCAGGGTGTGCCAACGGTGCAAGGGCGGTGCCCCCGGGGCGCCGGCCGCCCGATCGCCGACATCTCGGGGAGTGTTCCGCCGTGCCCATCGCCTCCGCCGCCCACCGGATCCTGCAGTTACTCCTCACCCTCGCCTGCGCCACCGGCCTGTGGACGGCCTTCGCCGTGCCCGCACAGGCAGCCCCCGCACACACCGCTTCCGTCCTCGCCGCGGCGAACACGGCGCCCGAAGCCGCACCGGCCGACGAGCAGGGCGTCGACTGGGACAAGGTCGCGTCGTGCGAGAGCGGCGGCCGCTGGCATGCCAACGCCGGCAACGGCTACTACGGCGGCCTCCAGTTCGATCAGGCCACCTGGCGCGCCAACGGCGGCACCGCCTACGCGGCCCGCCCCGACCTCGCCACCCGCGAGCAGCAGATTGCCGTCGCCGACCACCTCGCCGCACGCCGAGGCCTGGCCCCGTGGCCTGTCTGCGGCCCACGCGCCGGACGCGCCGGCCCCCACCACCGGCCCTACAGCTGCCCCGCGGCTGGCCCGCCCGCTACGCCGCCAACCAGGACACCATCGGCGACGACCCCGACCTCATCCTCACCGGCCGGGCCCTCCGCCTGCCCTGAACGCCTGCTGCCCCCACGGCCCGGCCGAGCCGCTCACCCACGGACCGCGGCGGCTGCCGCCCGAGAGACAGGCACAGGACGCACCGCACGGGTCAGGCGTCCGGGTGCGCCTCGGTCTTCAGCGACCACGAGCCGCCCCCGCAGCCGGCCGGCAGCGGCGGAAACCGGTGCCCCTTCACATCGGTGCTCCAGTGGTGCCCCGCCCCGCAAGATCACTCCCCGGGTCACGCGGACCGGACAGCCGTACGCGTGGCAGAGCTGGTCGAGGCGGCGTTCCGCCATGAGCTCGGCCGGACCCGAACGCCAGGATGGAGGAGCTCGCGCAGGCCGCCGGTGTCGTACGACGCACTCTCTTCGGGTGCTTCCCGGGCGGAAAGCATCCGTGTTGCGGAGTCGGCCGTCGTCACCGTGGTTCCGCGACCACGGTTGGAGGGCCCTCGGCTGCCCGGCCGCTGCTGCACAGGGACGCCCAGGCGGCGGAGGTGGCCGCGAGGTCGTCTCCGCACCTGGTGTCGGGGCGGCGGGGTCGGGCCGCGGTGGCGAGGACGACGCGGTCGGGGCGGAGCAGGACGGCACCCGCGGTGCCCATCCAGCGGACCAGGGCCCGTGTGCCGGGATCGGCTTCGACGCGGCGCGTGCCGGGCTCCCGTCGCCGGGGGTCGTGCAGGTGGATGACGCGGGCGTCCAGCGTCCGCGCCAGCGCCTGCAGGGCCGGGCTGAGCGGCATGGTGGCCAGGAGGGCGAAGCCCTCGCCGAGCAGGTCGTCCAGCAGGCGCGGGGTGCCGTCGGCGTCAGGGAGCAGTGGCTGGGGGCACAGTGTCCCGGGGCGCGGGTGGCCCTGACCGCGAGAGCCGGCCAGGGGCCCCGGTCTCAGCGGTGGGCTGACGGCGGACAGGACGAGACCGGAGGCACCTGGCAGGCGGGATAGGACCGGCAGCACGGCTTTGCGGGCCAGTGCGGTGCCCGTTCCGCCGCCGGTCATGACCGCGCCGACGGCCACGGCGGTGCGTATCAACTGCTGTGCGTGGCGCCGGCGTTCGGCCTGGTAGGTGTCGAGCAGGGCCTCGCTGGCGCGACCGGTGAGGACTCGGGCGAGTTTCCAGGCGAGGTTGTGGGCGTCCCGCATCCCCGCGCCCATTCCCTGTCCGATGAAGGGCGGGGTGAGGTGGGCGGCGTCCCCGAGCAGGAAGATGCGGCTCTGGCGCCAGCCGTCGGCGACCTGGGCTCGGAAGGTGTAGGTGGCGGTGCGCAGAACGTGCAGTTCCTCCTCGGGGATACCTGGCGTCCAGGGAGCGATCAGCGCGAGCAGGCGCCGGCGGTCGGTGAACTCCTGCGGCTGCTCGCCCGTGCGCAGACGGAACTCCCAGCGGTAGCGGTCCTCGGCGACACGCATGTAGGTGGCCGCCCGTCGCGGGTCGCAGATCTGGTGGACGCCGTCCCAGGCGGGCAGCGGCAGGCGGCAGCGGATGTCGACGACCAGCCACTGCTGGGAGTTGGCGAGGTCCTGCATCCGGGAGCCGATGGAGGCGCGGACCAGGCTGCCCGCGCCGTCGCATCCCAGGACGGCGTCGGCCCGGACCGTGTGGGAGACACCGGTGTCCTCGTCCTGGTAGATCACCGGTACTGGAGCGCCGCCGTACGGGGGCGGGGTCACGGCGGTGACCTCGATGCCTCCGCGCAGCGTGACCAGCGGGTGATGCCGGAGGTTGTCCCGCAGCAGTTGCTCGAGTTCGGGCTGGTCGAACATGTTGGCTTCGGGAAAGCCGTACCGGCCGCACGGGTTGTCGCGGCGGAACTCGGCCAGCACCCGGTGGGAGCCGTCCAGCAGCCGCATGCCGCGGGTGGGACGGGAGATCGCACCGAACGCGTCATGAATACCCAGGGCCTGCAGGATGCGGTACACCTCGTCGTCCAGGTGGACGGCGCGCGGCAGCGGATACGGGGCGCGGTGGCGTTCCAGGACCAGGGCGGGCACGCCGTGGCGGGCGAGGAGGGTGGCGGCGGTCAGCCCGGTGGGTCCGGCGCCGATCACCACGACGGGCACATGCTCAGGGATGGTGGCGGTCACTTGCTCAGGGCTTTCAGCAGGCCCAGCAGACGGGCGCGGTCGATCTCGTTGTCCTCGCGCAGCACGGAAATCGCCTGAAGGAGCGCCCCGGGCGACGGGGTGGTGCCGAGGAAGTCCCGAGTGGCAGGTGGTCCCCACTGGGCCAGGCCGGAGGCGGACATCGCGGCCCAGCCGGGTTCGAGTGTGTTGTCGAAGACGTCGCCGTCGACGTAGTGCTCGAGCATGAAGCGGTCGGGGTCGCGCCAGTAGTCGAAGATCTGGCTGCCCTGGATGTGCCGGCCGATGCCCCAGGAGTGGTGGTAGCCGCGCTCGCGCAGGTACGCGCCGCCGGCGGCCAGCGCGTCGAGGTCGGCGACCTGGTAGGCGGAGTGGACGTAGCCCGTGTCGGGGCCCAGGTGCATGGCCAGGGTGTGGTGGTCGGCGGGTTCGCTGCCGCGGTCGCAGCGGATGAAGGCCATGCTGGGGCCGCGGTCGCGCTGGCCGTCCAGGTAGAGGAAGTCGCTGACGATCAGGCCGAGGTGCTGCAGGTACCAGTCCAGGGCGCGCCGGAAGACCCGGGTGGAGAGCACCACGTGGCCCAGGCGCTGTACCTGGGAGGGCTTGCGGGGCGGGCGCTGGGTGGCGTTGATGCGGGCGGCGGCGGTGGTGGTACCGGTGTTGAGGAGCAGGGGCTGCTGCAGCGGTCGCGCGGGCTGCCCGGTGACGCCGTGTACGACGCGGACGGGGATGCCGGAGGGGTCGAACAGGTCCACGGCGCGGCCGCCTCCGTACTCGGTCAGAGTGCGGACCTTGTGTCCGGTGGCACGGGCGAGCCGGTCGAGGTCTGCGGCGTCGGCGGCGCGGAAAGCAGGGCCGATGAACCGGGAGGCGGGGCCGCGTCGGATCACCAGGCAGTGGGGGCCGGCCAGGGCGCCGCGCAGATAGAGGACGTCATCGGTACGGGCGGCGGTGGTGAACCCGAAGTCGTGGGCGAAGGCTTCCGCGCGGCCCAGGTCGGGCTTGGTGAACTCCAGCCAGGCCAGGTCGACCACCTTGATGACGGGCTGGGCCGCACGGCCGGGGTGCTCACCGCGCAGGGCGCCCTGTCCGCTGTGCAGACCCTGATGGGCGTCGGCGGTGGGGACAGGGATGGATGTCGGGTCGTTCACGGGGGTTTCCTTCCTGCGGCCCGCACGACCTGTCGCGGCGGCGGTGCGGGTGCCCGGGGGCGAGGCGTGGGTGAGGGTCGGGCCCGGCCCGCCGACTGCGGGGCCGGTCGGCGGGCCGGGTGGCAGGGCGGTGAGCGGTTCCTACCGGGCGAGGAGGGAGTCCAGCGCGGTGGTGAGTTCGGCAACCGGGTCAGTGCCCGCGCCGTGGGCGCGCCAGCCGATGAAGCGGTCCGGGCGCACGAGGACGGCGCCTTGCGGTGTGTGACCTCGGGCGGCGGTCCAGGTGGAGCGCACGTCGCGGTAGTCGCCCTCGACATGGCCGACCCGGATCGCGTCCAGCGGCAGCCCGCTTGCGGCGGCGATCTTCTCGGCGGCCTCGCACCAGGCCTGACCGTCCTCTCCGGCGATCAGCAGCAGGCGGCCGGGGCGCACCAGGCGGGCCAGGGCCGTGCAACGGCCGTCGACGTCCTCCAGCCAGGCGTGGGGCAGCGGGTGTCCTGGGCGGGCGGCGGGCTGGTAGATGCGGACGGGGTCGGGGTTCTCGGGTGCGGGAGTGCCGTCGGGGACGACGGCCGCTGAGTCGTACGTGTAGCCGAACTCGACGCCCAGTTCGTTGAACTCCATGGACTGGGCGGCCACGGCGGTGAGGAAGGTGCGGCGGAAGTCGGCATCGGCGGGGTCGGCGCTCCACAGGCGGCGGGCCTGCCGCCAGTTCTCCTCTTCGCCGGCCTCGGGCCCGCCGCCGAAGCGGGCGTTGATGGTGATGTGGTTCATGGCGTTTTCCAGTGAGCGCTGGACGTTGGTGGCGTCCACCGGGCGCCGTTCGGCCTCGTAGGTGTCGAGCAGGGCGTCACCGGCATGGCCGCTCAGGACGGCGGTGAGCTTCCAGGTGAGGTTCTGGACGTCGTGCATGGCGGAGGTCAGACCGAGGCCGCCGGTCGGCGGGTGGCGGTGGGCGGCGTCGCCGGCGATCAGGACGCGACCGACGCGGTAGCGGTCGGCGACCACGCCTTCCAGCGTCCAGCGGGAGATCATGTGAACCGTCAGGTCCTCCCCGCTCAAGCCCAGCCCCGTGCGCAGGTCGGCGAGTACGGACTCGTCGTCCAGCGCGCGGGCGTCATCGGACCCGTAGTTGAGGTGGAAGACCCACTCCTCGGACTCGGGCCCCCAGTGGTGGGGCCCATGGGCACCAGAATGCCGGGGATGCCGAGGCGGGGCAGCCACAGCCATCGGATCAGCACCTCCGGGTCGCGCGCCCAGCGGGACAGGTCGGCGGAGATGTGGAAGGAGACCACGCGGGCGAGGTCGCGAACGCCCTCCTGGACGATGCCTACGGCAGGTCCGACGGTACGGCCGCCGTCGCAGCCCAGCAGGTAGCGGGCCCGCACCCGGTAGGTCTCCCCTGTGTCGCGGTCGGCGACGGTGGCGGTGACGCCCTCGTCGTCCTGGGCGAGTCCGGTCAGCTCGTGGTGGAAGCGGACACGACCTGGCGCGAGTTCCCCGGCGCGGGTGCGCAGGACCGGCTCCAGGCGGATCTGGGGCAGGTTGGCCTGTCGCTCGGGGCTGGCCGCAAGCCACTCCGGCGAGTTCCCGCCCGCTCCCCAAGCCTCCATCCTGGCGAGCCTGCGGCCGTGGTCCTCGTGGCCGCCGGCCAGGCCGACGTACCAGGCGGTGTGGGACATCTGCTCGGCCGGAGTGGAGGCGGCGTAGACGGTGTCGGCCACGCCGGCGTCGCGCATGACCTCCATGGCCCGCTGGTTGAGGACATGGGCCTTGGGCAGGGCGGAGGTGCTGGGCCAGGCGGTTACCAGCAGGGACTCGATGCCCATGCGGCTGAGCAGCATGGAGGCGGTGAGCCCCGCACCGCCTCCGCCGACGATGAGAACGGGGACGTCGATGTCGTTCATGGGTACTCCACGGATGTCACGGCTCGGGCCTTGAGGTGGGGACGGCTCAGAGAGGCGGGGGAACAACGCCGAGGGCGTTTCCCCGGTCGATCGATCGAGGGGCGTCGGTCCCGTTCACGGGTCGAGCGGGCGGCGACGAGTACGGATGCGAAGGCGGCTCGGTTCCGACAGGCGCCCGGTCACAGCGGCGGACGTAGGCAGCCCGGACAACACGGAGAGGCTGCTGGAAACCGGTGGTGTCCCGCTCAGGGCCTCGCCGGCCGAGGCGGTTGAGTGGCGGTGGGCGCCGTGCGAAAGAAGCCTGCGGCGGTGCTGAGGGTGGAAGCTGTGCTGTGTCGGCCACCACGTGGAGTGCGGGGCGGCGGGTGCTGGCGGATGTCGATGCGGCTCATCGTGATGCTCCTCGGATGCCCGGCCGACGGATGGACGGTCAGGGCGACATGCCGGCGACCGAGGAGTGCGGGCGGCTAGCTGCCGGCCAGCAGTACGAGATGGGCTGCGGCCAGGGCACCCACGACGGCGGCCGGCAGGCAGCGGGTGGCTGGGTCGCCACTGCGCAGGTGGACGGCGACGGCTCCGGCCATGAGCAGGATCAGACCGACCGATGCGGCGGCGCCGAGCGCGGTGATTCGCAGACCGAGCAGCAGGCCGGCCGCTGCCGCCACCTCCAGAGCACCCAGCAGGCGGTAGTGGGTCGTGGTCATGCCGACGTGGCCCGCGGCCTGGCGCATCGCGGGGACTGCCGCAAGCTTGGCCGCTCCCAGCAGGAGGAACATCCCGGCCAGGAGGACGGCGAGGACGATGGCGGTGGTGCTCATGGGGGCATCCCTCTCAGGTGGCTTGTTCGGGGGTGTACTGCCAGTGCAGGACGTACCGGTCCAGGGCTGCGGTGACCCTGCGTCGTACCGCCTCGTCGGCAAGGGCGGGCAGCGTGACACGGACACCGCCGTCGTGCGGCCGGCACAGGATGAGCTCCGGGTCGCAGTCCGCGCCCTGGGCGGCCAGTTCGGCGTGGACCGCGCGGCGGGTGGCGTCCAGGCGCAGGCCGAGCTTGTAGGGCTTGCCGACGGCCGTGAGCGGGATGGCGTCGATCACGAGCACCTCGCGCGGGGCGGCTGCGCGTTCGGGGACTCGTTCGGCGGCCCAGGTGAGCAGTTCGGCGGGGTCGGCCTGGGCGCCGGGGGCGAGGGTGACGTAGGCGACGGGGACTTCGCCCGCGTGGGGGTCGGGGCGGCCGACCGCCGCGGCGGCGGTGACCTCGGGGTGGGCGAGGAGGGTGTCCTCGATGGCGGCGGGGTCGATGTTGTGGCCCCCACGGATGATCAGGTCCTTGGCGCGGCCGGCGAGATGGATGAAGCCGTCGGCGTCGATGCGGGCCAGGTCGCCCGTGTCCAGCCACCCGTCGCGGATCTTCCCCGCGGTCTCCAGGCGAGGCCCCTGGGCGGTGTGCTCGGCAACGTACCCGGCGAAGACGACCGGACCGCTGACGGCGAGCACCCCAGTGGAGCCGGGCGGCAGGTCGTGCCGCTCGCCGGTGTTCGGGTCGATCCGCACGGTCTTGACCTGCTGGTAGGGCAGGCGCCGGCCGACGCTGCCGGCGCGGGTGTGACCGGGCAGGCCGAGGGCTGAGGCGCAGGTCGCCTCGGTCAGCCCGTAGCCCTCGCACAGCGGGATGCCGGTGTGCTGCTCGAAGGAGTCCCGAACGGCCGGAGGGAGAGGCGAGGCGCCGACGGCGGCGAACCGCATGCTGGAGATGTCCGCGTCGACGGGGACACGGGCGAGGACGGAGTACACAGTGGGCACGCCGGACATGGCGGCGATGCGGTAGTGCTCCACCAGCTTCCAGAACACCGGATACAGCCCGGGATCGCGGTAGCCCAGCGGCCCGGCCCACACCACTCCCCGGCCGCGCAGCAGCGGGCCGAGCAGGGTGACGATCAGGGCGTTGACGTGGAACAGCGGCAGCGCGGCAAACATCGCCGAGTCCTCGTCGAGGGGGATGCTCGCGGCCACCATCCAGGCGTCGACGACCTCGTTGGCGTGCGTGTGCGCGGCGAGCTTGGGAGTGCCGGTGGTGCCGCCGGTGTGGAAGTAGGCGGCGAGGTCGTCGGCGGCCGGGGGCTCGATGTCCACCAGCCGGTCTGCGGGATGGGAGGCGGCCAGCTCCGTGAGGTAGCCGACGCGTACGCCTTCGATGGGGTCCAGAGCGGGGGTGGGGACCTCCGGGAGCGTTGGGGCGACCGCCAGCAGTGCGTCCAGGCGCAAGGCCGCGGCGACCTGCCGGGCAGTGGCCCAGACCTGTGCATCCAGCTGTGGACCGGCGGCGATGAGTACCCGCGCGCCGGCGCGCCGAAGCAACTGCTCTACGTGTTCGGACGCCAGGCCCGGGTTGACCGGGGCGGCGATGCCCGCGGCCTGCGCGGCCAGCAGGGCGGCGGGCAGCTCCGCGGTGTTCGGCGCGAGCAGGCCCACAGCGGCGCGGCGCGTGGCGCCGAGCGCGCGCAGCAGGTTGGCGGTGCGGTGCACCTGGTCGCGCAGTTCCGCGAAGGTCACGATGGTGGGGCTCAGGAAGCGCGCGGCGTCGGGCAGCACCGTCAGGGCCGGGCGGTCGGGCCACAGGCGGGCGGCGCGCAGCACGGTGTCGTAGGTGGTGGCGGGCAGGCCGCGCTCATGGAGCGGAACGGCTTCGATCGCAGACAGGTCCGCGATGCTCTCGGGGGCGGGCCACAGCAGGTCGGTGGGTGTGGGTGTCACCGGTGCGCCTTTGCAGGGTGAGGGAGGGATGGAGTCAGGTGGCCGGCCCGGTACGGGGATGCCGGGCCGGCCGGCCCCAGGCGTGGTCCCGGGAGTCGTCAGCGGGCGCGCACCACTGTGCGCTGCTCGCCGAGATCGAGTGCGCCGTCATCGGTGGCGATACGGGCCGTGACGGCGTCGCCGTCCTTGAGGTAGTTCGGGTTCGCCACCTGGCGGGCGAAGAACTTCTGCCAGCGCTTGTGCGGGGGCAGCAGGGCGGCAAGCGTGGTCAGGAGCCTGCCCGGAGACTTGAGGGCGGTGCCGCCGGGGGTTCCGGTGAGCAGGACGTCACCGGGCTGGAGGGTCTGGAAGCGGGCCAGAAGGCTGAGGGCACGCGCGGGCCGGACGATCATGTCCGTGGTGGTGCGGTCCTGCCTCGTGGCCCCGTTGACCTTCAGCGTGAGCCGCAGGTCCGGCAGGCGGGCCAGATCGTCGGCATCGACCAGGAGCAGGCGGGGCCCGAGCGGAGTGAAGGTCGGGTACGACTTGGACTCGTAGAACTGCGTCTTGGGCAGCTGCAGGTCACGCGCGCTGACGTCGTCGGCAACCACCAGCGCGGCGACGTACTCCGCCAGGGTGGGGTCGGTGACCTCGGTGCCGACCGGCAGGTTCGCGCCCATCACCAGCCCGAGCTCCACCTCGTAGTCGAGGAACCGCACGTGCGGCGGCCGGACGATGTGCTGGTAGGGGCCGCTGACGGACCCGGAGGCCTTGCGGAAGAACGCGGGCGGGACGGTGTCCGGGTCGAACCCGGAATCCACTGCGTGGGAACGGTAGTTGACCATCTGCGCCACCACCCGGCAGGGGGTGGTGACGGGCGACAGCAGCTCCGCCTCTCGAGCGGAAGGCCCGGCGCCGGGGGCAGCCGCGGCGCGGGCGGCCGCCTCCTGCACGGCGGAACGGTCGGCGAGCAGGCCGGCGGTGGTGTCCGCGTCGGTGTCGACGTGGTGCAGCCGTCCTGTGCCGCTCTCCACCCACCAGCCGTCTGTGGTGCGGACGACCTGGATACTCATCGGCTCTCCTGAGTCCTGGACGGGCGCCGACCGGACACTCCTTCAAGCAGCTCCAGTCAGCAGTGATGAAAGCATCAGTCCGGATGGCAGCATCGTCAACAGCCATCAGTGTTGATGAAAACATCAGGACTGATTCAGCGGGTAAGATGGAGGCATGAGTACCGACCGACAGAGCAAGGCCAATGGCCGGACTCCCAGCCGTGCACCCAACCGCCTGGACCGGCGCAAGGCGCTCACCCGAGCCGCTCTGATCGCCGCAGCGCAGGGGTTTCTCGCCGAGCAAGGGAGGGCCGACGTCAGCATCCAAGAGATCACCGAGGCGGCGGACGTCGGCTTCGGCTCCTTCTACAACCACTTCACCAGCAAGGACGAGCTATTCGACGCCGCCGTCGCCCTCACCCTGGAGCAACACGGCGAACTTCTGGAATCCGTGGCGGGAGACCTCAAGGACCCCGCGGAGATCTTCGCCGCCAGCATCCGCCTGACCGGTCGGCTGCAGCGCACCCACCCGCAGATCGCCAGGATTCTCGTCCGCACAGGCATGCCCTATCTCACCTCGGACAGAGGCTTGGCACCTCGGGCGATGCGGGATCTACGGGCCGCCGCCGACGACGGACGGCTGGACATCGACGACCCGCGCACTTCTGTAGCCATGGTCGGCGGCGCCCTGCTCGGAGTGCTCCACCTGCTGGAGACCCGCCCAGACCTCGATGCCGAGCATGTTTCCGACCAACTGGCCTTCCGCCTGCTGCGCATGTTCGGCATGACGCGCGCCGAAGCACGGGCTATCGCCACCCGGCCCCTGCCACCGCTGCCCCGGACCTGACATGGGCGAGAGGCGGCAAGGAGCGTTTTCCAGCCTGAAGTTGCAGGTCGCCGGGCTGGCATGGGTCTCGGCTGGGGAACACGTGCCGGTCGTGGGCCTGATCGCTAGCAGGTGATCGTCGGTCAGCGCTGGATCTCGGTGTTCGTGAGCACGGGTAGGGCCCGCAGGAGTGCGGTTGCGTGTCGGAAGTTCATTCGGACCTTGGTGAGGATGCGCCAGTTCTTGAGGTCGGCGGAACCGTGTTCGTTGGCCGCTCGCTCGCGGCTGACCAGCTTGTTCGCCCCCTCCTGCGCGGCGGTGAGCGGATGGCCGCGGGTCGCCTTGCGCTCGGTGACGATCGCCGGATCGTCGGGGTCGTCCATCGCCCTCCTGCGCTTGCTGCCCGGCACAAGGGCCGCAACCGACCTGGCCGAACTGCTCATCCGCCAGAACCGCTTCACCGAAGCCATCGCAGCCATCCCTGACGTGGCCGCACAGCGGGAGGAGGCCCGGCACCTGCGGACGAACGGGCAGCAAGCCCTCACCCCCGGCGCCGACCACATCGGCGACGACCCATGGCCAGCCCCGAATACCGCACCCTCAGTAAGGTGAACCACGGCGAGGTCCTGACCTGCGGTGGTTCAGGTTGAATGAGACGGGCGACCGGATTTCCGTCCGACTCGGGAGGCTTTTCCCCGGGTCGCCCCTGCCGGTGAGCCGTTCCCAATCCCCCGACTGGACGGACCCGACCGGTCTACGCTGCCCCCGGGTGTGTCTGGGAGGAGAGAACTGATGTACCAGATGCGTGAGGCGACCGCCTCTGACGCGAGGCCGATCGCCGAGATGGTGCGGGCCCGCTCCGCGTGGCTGTCCGCCCGCGGGCTCGGCGAGTGCGCGGACATGGCAGACGTGTACGGCTCGCAGGCCGGGGACCCCGTGTTCCCGGTGTGGGTGCTGGAGCACGAGAGCGACGGTGTCGTCGGCTGCACCTCGACCTTCGGCAACGAGGCCCTGCCCGAGTTCGCGTTCAGCGAGGCCGAGCGCGCGGAGCCGACGCTGTTCCTCGCCACGACGTTCACTGTGCCGAACCCGCACCGCCTCGGCCGGCTGATCGCCTGGTGGGCACTGAGCCGGGCTGCGGCAGAGGGCCTCACCTGGGTCCGGCGCGGCACGGGACAGGAGCAGCTCGCCCGCTACTACCAGGAGGCGCAGGGCTGGGAGCTGCTGCGGGTCGTGGACCGCCGCGGCGCGAAGGTCTTCTTCCTGCAGCGTGCGGCTGAGGCCGTGCCGGAGCTGGCTGACCTGATGGCCGGCCGAGGCCTGTAGCAGCATGCGCGAGGGCCCGCGGCAGGCGTTCTGCTGCGGGCCCTTGGCCGTGCTCAGCGGCAGGTGAGCGCGGAGTCGGCCAGCAACGCGAACACGGCCTCGTGGTCGCCGGCGGCCGGGGTGCCGCCTTCCAGGCGTGCAGCGACCAGGGCCAGGCCGTCAGGGTCAAGGAGTCGGGCCTCGATCAGCGGGGAGCCGTCGGCCAGGATCTGGCGCATCCGGGGTACCCCGTGGCGGCGCATCGCCTCGGTGATGATCTGTTGGAAGTTCTCGATGACGGGCGGCCGGGCGACCTTCGACGCCATGCCGGTGCGGGCCAGGATCACCCGCATCACCTGCTTGTCGCGGCGCCATTCCAGTGGCAGCCACTCGCAGAACCGCACGAGCGCCGGGTCGGTGAGCGGGTGGACCGGCCAGAGTCCGTGGCGGAGGAACGCCGGGCCGCACACGGTCTTCGCCATGAGCGTGGTCTCGGGGACGACGGCGGCCGGGGTGATCGCCGTGTCGATGTGTGGCAGGAGGGCGTGGGCAGCGGGGCCGAGCCACGGCGGCGTGTCGGCCGGCTCGAAGCCGCCCCAGCCGCCGGTGTCCTCGGCCGCTGTGGTGGCCATCAGCTCGTCCCCGCCGATGCCGGTGAATACCGTCCGGACGCCCGCTGCGGCGAACCGGCTGGAGAGTGCGTTCAGCGCGTCGGCGTAGATATCGGTGGTCGGGGACACCCATACCGGCTCGCTGAACCTTGACGACGGCCCGTAGGGGAGGTGCTCGCAGGCCTGCACGGTCAGGCTGGACCAGCCGGATGCGATGTGCTCCAGGATCAGCCGGCGCCGCTCGGTCTGCTGGGCGCCGCGCTCGGCGTCGAGGATGACCGTTCCGGCCGTCACGCCGGCCCCGTTCGCGGCGGTGCGCATGGCCAGGGCGACAGTGGTGGAGTCCATGCCGCCTGACAGCTGCACCGCGGTCCTGGAGCCCGTCCAGGGGATGCGGTGGATGGCCAGCTCCAGAAGGTCGGTGAACAGGCGGATCGGGTCCGCTCCCGTCCGCAGCGCGCGTGCCCGGCTGTGCTCGGCCGGCTCCGGGAGCTGGAAGGTGAGCGAGCCGTCCGGGCAGAAGTCGGCCGTTGCACGTTCAGTGAGGAGCTTGACGTCCCGCCAGAACGTGGCCGGCGAGTACCGGGCCCGCAGGGCGAGGTGCCGGGTGATCGCGAGCGCGTCGAGCCTGTCCGGGCGCTGCTGGCCGCGCAGGTTCGCCAGGTCCCACGAGCCGTGCAGGACGCCGTCCTCGACGGCGAGGTATTGCGGGACGGTGCATGCGGTCCCGATGGCTAGGCGAACGCGCTGTCCGGGCTGGAACTCCAGGGTGGTCCAGTCGTCGTGGAGATCACGCACCTCACCGAGGGCTATGTCGTAGTCGCCCGGCGAGACCACGGCCACCTCGGGCCGCGAGGGGCGGGCGCTGCTCCTCCTGGCGGCGCTCGCCAGCACGATGCGGGTGCCGTCGGTGAGCGCGACCTGCTCGGTAAGGGGATGCCGGTAGGGCTCGATCCAGGACGCCCCGCAGTGCCAGCGGTTGCCGTGCCAGGACCAGGTCTTGCCGGGGAGATTGTCGTCTTGCGTGATGCGGAGGTGGAACACAGCGGTCAGCCCTTCGTGCGCCGGTGAGGGTGGACACGGGCCGGCCGCAGCGAACGCGGGCGCCGCTGCAGCCGGGCTCGTGGGCTGTCACACAGCTGTCGTGTCGTACGTCTGGACCGCATCGCTGGACCCGGCGATCTTCTTGTACGAGTACCGGTCGGTGGTGTCCATGACCTCGTACGCCGGCTCGTCGCCGAAGACGCCGGCGGCGGCATCCTGCAGCATGGCCTTGTCGGTGATGTTCACGGGGGTGTCCCTTCACCTGGGCATGGGAGGCCTCCCCCGCACCACGGGCAGGGAAGGCCCAGCGCCAACGGGTTGCCGGCGCCGGCGCCGGCCGGGGTGTGTCTGCGTGGCCGACGCACCATCAGGTAACCGCCCGGCCGGCACCAGCGGCAGACCTCACGGGGCGATGCGCGAACGGCATGCAGAACCTGCACACACTGTGCATGCCCCGTCGCTCCGGGTGTACCTTCGAAGCGTTGCCACACTCCCGAGTTGGAGGACAGATGGCGGTGCCCACGGCCGGTGGCAGGGAGATCGGAGCGGTCATCCGGGGCGCCCGGGCAGAAGCCCGGATGACGCAGGGAGACCTCGGAGCGAAGTGCGGCTACTCCGCATCCACGGTGAGCCGCGTCGAGGCTGGCACAATCCGGCCCGCCCCGGAGACCCTGCTGGCCATCGCCCAGGCGCTGGGCCTTCCACCCCAGCGTCTGGGTGTCGTCCCGGTGCAGCGGCGCGCCGACACAAGCTGCTCCCCCATGACCCCTCCGGCGGCTAGTGTGGCCGACGGTGTGATGCAGGCTCAGCAGGAGGCCCCCGTGCGACGTAGAGAACTGCTGGCCGGCATGGCGGGCACCGCAGCCGCCGCCCTCATCCCCTCCCCCGCGGCAGCCACGCCCGCACCCGCGTCCGGCAACGACCTGACCGCCACGCTTGAGCGGGCCCTGTACGCCCCGGACCCGTCCGGGGCCACCTCGGCCACCGTGGTGGAGCAGCACCTGGCCGCCGCCCGCGGCGACTTCACCGCGGCACGCTACGGCCACCTCGGCCAGACCCTGCCCGAACTCATCGGCGCCGCCGAGGCCGGACGCGACGCAGCGGCCGGAGTCGCCCGCGAACGCGCCCACTCCACCGTCGCGCGCGCCTACGTGCTCGCCACCGAGCTCGCCCTCAAGCACCACTCCGACATCGCCTGGGCAACCGCCGATCGCGCACTGACCGCGGCCCGCGCCGGAGGCAGCCCGGTCGTCATCGGCGAGGCCGCCCGGGTCCTGGCAATCACCATGCGCCGCTCCGGCCGCCCCTCCGCAGCCGTCGACCTGCTGCGCCGCACCGCGGCAGACCTCACCGACCAACGCGGCGCCGCGCCGCATGCCGTCGCGGCGACCCTGCTGTTCACCGCGGCATACACGGCGGCGTGCGACCGGCGCCGCAGCGATGCCCTCGACCTCATGGCCGCCGCCGACGAGGCGATCCGCCAGCTCCCGGCCGGCACACCTGCGGCGCCACTCTTCACCGTTGACGCGACCCCGGCGCAGCGCGACCTCTACTGGATCGGCGTACACAACGCCCTCGGCACCCCCGACGAGGGCGTGCCGTACACCGCGCGCCTCACCGCTGCGGCGATGCCCACCGCCGAACGCCGCGCCCGCCTCGGCACCGACACCGCCCGCATGTGGCACCGGCTCGGCAACCCGCGGCGCACCTTCGCCGCGCTGTGCCTCGTCGAACAGGCCGCCCCGGAAGAAGCACGGCGACCAGCGCTGCGCGCGCTGACCGCCGACCTGCTCTACTCACCCGCCCCGCTGCCCGGAGTCCGGGAGTTCGCTCGACGAACCGGCGCTGCAGTTTGACCAGCTGGTCGAGAACCCCTCATGAACCAGCTCGACCTCATGGCCGAGCACTTCTCCGCGCACGGCCGGGACCTCCTCGCCGACCTGCGTCACCAGACCGACCAGCTGTAGCACCAACTGGCGGAGCGGGAACGAACAAGGAAGGCGCGGGTGCTCCAGCGCCTCATCACGCAGGGCCACGACCTGCGCATGGTCCCCACCGACCACGACCGACTGGCTGCGGCCGTGGAGGAACTGTGCGAGGAACTGCGGGCGCTACCCGAAGGGACGGAGACGGACCGGCAGCGGATGCTGACCCGGTGGGTCGGCATCGGCCTGATGACCATGGGGGTACCCGTCAGCCGATGGCGGCGAGTACCTCGTTCGCCGCCCGGGCGCCCTCGACGGCGCCGCCGTTCATGTAGCCCTGGAAGTCGTACGAGGTGTGCTCGCCGGCGAAGTGCAGGTTGCCCTGTGCGGTGCCCTCGTAACCCGCGTAGGTGGTCAGGTAGCCCACCGGCCAGTACGAGTAGGCACCGTACGAGTACGGGTTGAGGTGCCAGGCGGACAGCGTGGCCTTGCCGTTCCAGGCGGCCTTGGCGCCCGGCCAGATCGAGTCGATCTGGCTGAGGTAGTTGTCCACCAGGTTGCGGGTGTACGCGGTGGACGCGGTGGTGAACGCCGACGGCGGGGTGAGGCCGCGGGCGAGGCTGCCGCCGCCGTACTGGACCAGGATGCCGTTGCTGCCGGCCTGGCCGCGGGTGACGTCCCAGGCCTGCTGGTACGGGAGGTCGGCGAAGCACTCGCCGTTGGAGACGCCCGGCCAGACGCCGGTGCCGGACCAGGAGCTCCGGTTGGTGAACTGCATGTTGAGCTTGGTGCAGGCGCCCATCCGCATGTTGGCGAGGACGCCCTTCATCATCTGGTCGAGCCCGGCCTTCGACAGGTCGACGTGGCTCTGCAGGATCGGCAGCGGGACGGCCAGGATGGTGTGGTCGGCGACCACCGTCTTGGTGCCGCCGCCGTCCAGGGCGAAGGTGAGGGTCTGGCTACCGTCGGCGTTCTTCACCACGGCCTGCAGAGTGTGTCCCATCTGCACCGTGCCGGTCGGCAGAGCCGCGGCGATGGCGCGCGGGACCTGGTCGTTGCCGCCGGTGATGTGCCAGCGCTCGTCGGAGCCGCCCCAGATGGAGAGGTTGCCCGGGCTGGACTGCCAGGAGAGCATCACCAGCATCGCGTACGAGGACTGCGTGGTGGTGTCCGCGCCGTACTCGACCGCGTAGGCGCAGTCCAGCAGGGCGCCGAGGTCACTGCCGAAGCCGCCCGGCACCCGGGAGTTGATCCAGTCGCGGATCGACAGGGTGTCGAGGGCGACCGAGGCGGCGTTGTGGCTGTTCCAGGTGGGCGCCGAGCCGCCGGCCTGGATGTCGGTCTTGATCGACTGCCAGATCTGCTTGAAGTCGTTGTCGACCTGGTCCTTCGGGTAGTAGTGCCCGTTGAAGTGGAAGATACCCTCGGCGCCGGGCGGCAGGTCGGCGGCGACGTCGGTCAGGCCGAGGCCGAAGCGCTGGCAGAGGCCCTTGATGGCGTGGTGGCCGGTGTCGACCAGTTCGCCGCCCCATTCGGAGACCTGGCCCTGGTTCCACAGGCCCGGGCTGGAGGGGCTGCCGCCGGAGTACATCCGGCCGCCGATCCGGGTCGGGTTGGCCTCGTAGACGGTGGCGGCGACGCCCTTGTCGGCGAGGGTGAGGGCGGCGTTCAGGCCGGAGATGCCGGCGCCGATGATGGCGATCCGCGGCGAGCCGACGACCTTCGGGGTGGTCACGGGTGCCGCGTGCGCCTTGGCGCCGCCGGACAGCGCCGCGGCGCCGGTCAGGCCGATGCCGAGGGCGGCGGCCCGGCCGAGCAGCGCGCGGCGGGAGACGCCGTCCGGCTCGGCGCGGGCCTCGTCACGGAGGCCGCGGTACTCGTCGGCCGGCAGGTGCAGCCGGTCTGCGACCGCCTGGTCGGCCAGTAGGTTGCGGATCAGCCGGGCTTGGTGGGTGCGTGCCATGTGGGGGACAGCCTTTCCGTTCTCGGCGGGGGTCAGACTGCAAAAACGGGGGGTCGGACTGCGGGGAGGTGGCCTTGGGGGGCGGCCGGCGGGGGGTCGGACCGCGGTGAGTCAGACTGCGGCCGGCGCGGGCTCCTCGTCCTCGCGTTCCTGGGCGTTCTCGACGACGAGTCGGCCCATCACCTCGTACTTCTCGGGGTTTCTGGCCTTCATCCAGAGCCCGAGGGCGATGCCTCCGAGGAACACCGCGGCGACGATCCACGGGATGAACCTGAAGAAGAGGATCTTGGAGGCGGCACCGGCGGCGGTGTCCAGGTTCGTCACCAGCAGCACGATCGCGGCGATCATGCCAAGGCCGCCGAGCAGCGGCGCGGTGAAGGTGCGGAACCAGTGCCGCGACTCGGGGTGGTTGCGCCGGAAGTACGCGATCACCGCGAAGGAGCAGAGGGTCTGCACCACCAGCAGGGCGAGCGTGCCGAGGATCGCGGTAAGGGTGTAAAGGCTGACGTACGGGTCCTGGCCGGTCACCCAGAAGGCCAGGATGATCGCCAGCGCGATGCCGGTCTGAGTGAAGGAAGCGATGTAGGGAGAGCCATGCTTGGCGTGCGTGCGCCCGAGGGCCAGGTGCAGAAAGCCCTCGCGGCCGATCGCGTACAGGTAGCGGGAGGCACACTGGTGGAAGGCCATGCCGCAGGCGAAAGCGCTGGTCACCATGAGCCACTGGAAGGCGGTGACCGCCCAGTGGCCCAGGTACTGCTGGGCGGGGGCGAGGAACAGGTCGAGCGGGCTCGAACCAGTGGCGATGTCGAGGGACTTGGCCGGGCCGTTGCCGCTCAGCACCATCCAGGAGACGAAGGTGTAGAGCACGCCGAGCAGGACCACCGCGAGCAGGGTGGCGCGCGGGATGATCCGCTTCGGGTTGCGGGACTCCTCGCCGTACATCGCGGTCGACTCGAAGCCGATCCACGACCAGAAGCAGAAGAACAGGCCGACACCGGCGTTGATCCCGGCGAAGGCGCCGGTGGGGTTGAGCGGGGACAGGTGCAGACCGTCCGGGCCGCCGCCGTGCGCCAGCACCGAGCCGGCCAGCAGGATCAGCATCAGTACCTCTCCGACCAGGAAGACGCCGAGGATCTTCGACGCCACCTCCAGGTCGAAGTACGACAGGATCGCAGTGATCGCCAGCATCGCCAGCGCGAACACCTGCCAGGGCAGGTCCACGCCGAACTGCGACTCCACGGCCTGCTGGCCGAAGTACGCGAAGATGCCGACGATCGAGGCCTCGAACACCACGTAGGCGAGGATCGCCAGCAGGCCGGACGCCATACCGACCACCCGGCCCAGGCCGTGCGAGACGTAGCCGTAGAAGGCGCCGGCGGTGGTGATGTGCCGGGCCATCGCCACGTAGCCGATGGTGAAGACGGTCAGCACCAAGGTGACGAAGAGGAAGCCGGCCGGCGCATGGACGCCGTTGCCGCCGCCGACGATCACCGGCAGGTTGCCGGTCATCGCGGTGATCGGTGCGGCTGTCGCCAGCGCCATGAAGATCACGCCGGTCAGCCCGACGGAGTTCGCCTTGAGGCGCTGGACGGTCGGTGGGTCCTGGACGGCGGTGGACTGCTCGACGGCGGACACGGGCAACTCCCTCGGGGCGGAACGTGCGGGGGCGGCGCGAGAAGGCTCCGCAGCGCGCGGAGTCGGCCCAGTGTGTGGTGCGCCACACCATTGGCGGGATGTGCATCATGTAGCAGGCACTGTTAAAGGCTTGACGACATGTCACGCCACGGCCCACCGGCGTCATCCACCCCAGTGACCGCACGCGGTCCAGACCTCATGCTGCGATCCGCCCGGGGACCGACCCGTCCGTCTGGAGGCGTTGCATGCATGTTCCGTCCAACAAGCTCCGCACGATCGCCGGCACCACCGCGCTGCTGGGCGCGGCACTCGTACCCGACAGACCACCGGCCGCGGCCGCCGCGGGCACCCCGCTCCAGGTGTCGGCGCCCGGCACTGCCGCGACGACGCCTGCATCTGGCGCACCGTCCGCGACATGGCCGAATTCGACGCGAAGAACCACTGGCTGATCGACCACGGCGACGGCCGCCCCTCGGTCAACCTGCCCGTGCTCAGCTTCGTCCACCCGCTCAAGCTGCTGAACGGCACCACCAACGCCACCACCCTGGACGGTGTCCCGCGCGGCATGGCCTGGGACCAGGCCCTCGCCCAGAACGCCACCCTGCTCGGCCAACGCGCCGCAGCCCCGGCCGGCCACCTTGGTGTCGGCAGCGAGATCGACTACGAGCAGACCACCGGCCGGAATCTCACCGGTCTGCAGGCCTTCGCCAGCGACACAATCCTCAGCGGCTGGACCGCGTGCGAGCGGCCAAGTGCTTCGCCGGGGTGGACGGATGCGCCGATCGTGCGGCCCAGCTCCTTGCCCAACTCGCCGAGGATCCTGCACTCGACGATCCCATCCGTAAATGGGCGGCAATGGAGCTGACCAAACTGGACGAGTACCAGGACGAGGGCGCGGCCCGGCTCATCTCCTTCGCCAGCAACGACCGCTTTGACGACGCGGACCTGGTGCAGGCTGCGGAGAGCCTGGCGAAGGTGGACGGGTGTGCGGACCGCGCGGCCTAACTCCTCGCCCAGCTCATCGACGGAACCCCCCTCGACAGCCCCATCCGCACGCGGGCTGCCCAGACCCTTGCCGCCATCCGCGGCGATAGTCGGCGTGAAGCGGTTCCTTCGCTCCGTGCTTGCCTTCGTAGTGCGCCCGGCGTAGCCGTCTCGCAGGGAATCGTCACCGTTGCGCTGGGCGTACGCCTGCCCCTGCACCACGTGGGAGATCTCGCGTTCCTGGCTGAGGTGCGGCGAAAGGTGCGTCCCTACCGGGCCTGGCCGACCGGAGGTCACAGTCGGGGGGTGCCAGCACCTGACGCCCCGTGGAACTCGGCGCGGCTCCCTGCATCCCATTGCCTGTGTCGGCGCCGTAGCGAGATGAGAGGACGGTGGCAGGACCGGGCTTGGCGGACAACGAGCTCGTACCGGTGACGGCCGGAGGGACGAGGGCGGCCTGCTCGGAGTGTGCCTGCCCGGGCCGAGGCGGCGCCGCGGCGAATGCCAGTCCCGCAGCCACGGCCCGAGCTTCCTCCTCGGGGCCTCCTGGCCGCGCAGTTGTCTGCGACAACCCGAGGTTGCCCGGCGGAGAGCCGGACAACCAGGACAACACCACCGCCCGGGGAGCAACGTGGTCCGTGCCCCGGCCGGGCCGTCCCACTCGCGATCCCGCAACGGAGAGATCCCTGCCATGAACCGCACCGTCCAGCGTCTCGTGAAGACCCTCGCCATCGGCGTGACCCTGCTCGGCCTCACCGTCCTCGCCCCCGCCGGCGCCGCCAACGCCGCCACCCCCGTGTGCAGCGCCCCCGCGCAGAGCGGCATCATGACCACCTCGTACGGCTCCGACCCCACCGGCGGGCTGCGGCTGTCCACCAACGCGACCCTCGACCGGTCCACCGGCCAGCTGACCGCGGTCACCAACGTGCGCTCGCTCCTGGCGCTGCGCGGGTTCACGGCCTCGTTCTTCGCCATCGGCTACGACGCCTGCGGCAACTCCGTCGCAGAGAGCCAGCCCGTCTACGCCGGCGTCAACGGAACCTGGCTCGGCAACTCCAACCGGAACATGCCGTGGCAGGCCAACTGGGACTCCCGCCGGCCTGGACATCTACCGCCGCTGGCAGCCCGCCGTGTGCACCACGGTGAAGATCGTCGACGGCGTCACCGGCTGGCAGATCCCCTGCCCGCCCGTCCTGTAAGGACCCGCTCCCGTACCGGCGGGTTGGTGCACCCCCGAGGGGATGCACCAACCCGCCGGCGGGCACACCTTCCACACCGCACGCCAGGCATTCACGGCTTTACGAAGCCGACTACCGCTCAGGGGGCGGAAGATGAGCAACGACAACGAGAACAACGACGAGATCAGCCTCGGCGCCCTGTTCCTCGCGGGCGCCACGCTTTGGACCGGATTCTTGATCGTCAAGGAGGTCAAGGAGTCGATCGACAAGCACCGCGAGAACAAGCAGCGCCGCCTCAACCCGCCCGCCGGCCCCGCAATCGCCACCAGCACCTCCACCACCGGGTCCTGCCTACGACCCCGCAGCGTCCGTCTCCGACACCAGCACGTGCAGCCGGTGCAACGGATCCCGCACCGTGTGGGAGTGGGTGTGGGAGACCGAGTACGACAGCGACGGCAACCCCCGGCAGGTCCGGCGCCAGCGGCAGGTCTCCTGCCCCGCCTGCTGACCACCGTCAGCATTGAGGTGCCGGGCCCAGTCCCCCCGGCACTTCATGGCCACGACTCCCTGACAGGCCGCCGGTGATGAGAATCCTCGAATAAGACCTTGTCCTACGTGGTGAGTTTGGTGAGTCGTTTGTGGCATGTAATGACGGCTGCGAGGTCGCAGAAGGCCAGGTAGACCAGGTGGTCGCGTTCGTAGCGGCGGGCGATTCGGCGGCGGGCGATTCGGCGGTGGCCGGTGAGCCACGCCATGGTGCGCTCGATGACCCAGCGGTGGCGGCCGAGGGTCTGGCTGGACTCGATGCCCTTGCGGGCGATCCGGGGCAGGATGCGCTCCCGGCGGAGCCATTTGCGCAGGCCAGGGCTGTCGTAGGCTTTGTCTGCGTGGACCTTGCGGGGTTGGTAGTGCAGGCCCCGTTCCGGGTCGTGTTTCATTTGGAGGGCTTGGACGAGCGGGATCAGTCCGTGCTGGTCGTGGACGTTGCCGGCCGAGACGCCGACGACGAGGGGCAGCCCGCTGCGGTCGGAGAGGACGTGCACCTTGGAGCCGGGCTTGCCCCGGTCGACGGGGCTGGGACCGGTGTGAGCGCCCCCCCTTTTCGCACGGACGTGCACCGAGTCCACGATCACCCGCGACACATCCAGCACCTCGGCCGCGGCCAGGCGCTCCGGCGTCGCCCGCCGCAGTCGGCCCCATAGCCCGTCCCTGGTCCAGATCGTGAAGCGGCGGTGGACCGTCGGCTTCGACAGCCCGAAGCAGGGCGGCAGATGTCGCCACGCGCACCCGGTCGTCAGCACATAGACGACCGCGGCGAACACCGCCTCGTCGTCCAGGTTCGCCGTCCCACCGCCCTGTGGCCGCACCCGAGCCGGCGGCAGTAACGGCTCCACCAGATCCCACAAGCCGTCAGGAACGATCCAGCCCCACCCACCACTCCCCCTGCACGGTCCAACGACCCAACCACCACGTAGGACGCGCTGTAAGACGGCAGGTGGCGGGCCGGCGGCACCTCACGAATGTCAGCATCGCTGTCTCCTTGCGCAAACCAGCGCAGGCTCCGACCGTCGGCGTCCCGCATGCCGGAGCGCCGTCGGAACGCCTCTCACATCCTTCATTACGCGCCCGGCATCCAACGGTCGAACATCCCTTCGCCAACACAGACCACGCCCTGCTCGGCGGCGTTCCACCGATCGGACGAACACGAATTCACCCTACCGGCGGCACGCCTTGTCGAATCTTTATCGCGGGCTCCACCCGGCGCCCCCCGCGCACGGCCGGAGCCGTCCACACACTGAACCCGCACAAGAAATGCGTGCACCCATTCGGATTCCCGCGCCGGTAGCCCACCCCGCGGCGCAGTAGCCTCATTCTTTGGTGGCTGTCCATTGCAGATTCGACCCGACGTCGCGCACGGCCGCAACCCTCGCACGGCACTTTCGAGACTGCGGATGAGAATTTCCTTTGAACTCGCCCTCCCATCATCCGGTCACCACTGGAGCGCGCCAGGGCGAATGGCAACGTAGTCACTCCGAGATCGTCACGCACCCTCATTCCCGTGCGGGGAGAGCCCTGTCCGCGTCGTACTCGGCAGTACATGGAATCGAGGAAAAGACCTGATGGAAACACGCGAGAACCCGGTGGGTGTGCACACGCTGAGCCGACCCTCGCCGGGCCCCGGCGTCGGTTGGCCGGTGGCCACGGCACCGGAGGCCCGCAGCCTGTTCGACATCATCTCCGCCACCGCCGACGCCCATCCGGACGCGCCGGCGCTGGACGCCGGTGGCACGGTGCTCGGCTACCGCGCGCTGCTGCGTGCCGTCGACGAGTTCGCCGAGCGGCTGACCGGCCACGGCATCGGGCCGGGCGACCGGGTCGGCATCCGGGCGCCCTCCGGCACGCCCGACCTCTACATCGCCATCCTGGCCGCGCTGCGGGTCGGGGCCGCGTACGTACCGGTGGACGCCGACGACCCGGACGAACGCGCTGCACTGATCTGGCGGGACGCGCAGGTGAGTGCCGTGGTCGGGGCGAACGGGCAGCTCGCCCCCGGGACGCGGCCGGCCTCCGGCGCCGAGCCGGGCCCCCTCCCGGCCCCGCCGACCCCGGCCGACGACGCCTGGATCATCTTCACCTCCGGCACCACCGGCCGCCCCAAGGGCGTCGCCGTCACCCACCGCAATGCCGCTGCCTTCGTCGACGCCGAGGCCCGGCTCTTCCTGCGCGAGCGCCCGCTCGGCCCCGGCGACCGGGTCCTGGCCGGTCTGTCCGTCGCCTTCGACGCCTCCTGCGAGGAGATGTGGCTGGCCTGGCGGCACGGCGCCTGCCTCGTCCCCGCTCCCCGCTCCCTGGTGAAGGCCGGCGGCGATTTCGGCCCCTGGCTGGTGGAACGCGGGATCACCGTCATCTCCACCGTCCCCACCCTCCTCGCGCTCTGGCCCGAGGAGTGCCTGGACGCCGTCCGGCTGGTGATCGTCGGCGGCGAGGCCTGCCCGCCCGAACTGGTCGAGCGCCTGGCCACCCCGCACCGGGAGTTATGGAACACCTACGGGCCCACCGAGACGACCGTGGTGGCCACCGCCGCCCGGCTGCTTCCCGGGCAGCCGGTGCGGATCGGCGCCCCGCTGGACGGCTGGGAGATCGCCGTCGTGGATGCCACGGGCCGGCCGGTCGGCTGGCACGAGACCGGCGAGCTGCTGATCGGCGGCGTCGGCACCGCGCGCTACTTGGAGGCGGCCAAGGACGCCGAGAAGTTCACCACCCACCCGCACCTGCGCTCCCAACGCGTCTACCGCAGCGGCGACCTGGTGCGCAACGAACCCGAGGGTCTGGTCTTCGCCGGCCGCGCCGACGAGCAGGTCAAGCTGGCCGGCCGGCGAATCGAGCTCGGCGAGGTCGACGCCGCGCTCCAGGCGCTGCCGGACGTCCGGGCCGCCGCCGCGGCCGTGCGGACCACCCCGGCGGGCGGCCAGCTGCTGGTCGGCTACCTCGTGCCACAGGCCGACACCGATCTCGACCTCGCCGCTGCCCGCACCACCCTGCTCGAACGGCTGCCGCAGTCGCTGGTACCCGTCCTGGCCGTGCTGGACGAGCTGCCCACCCGCACCTCCGGCAAGGTCGACCGGGCCGCCCTGCCCTGGCCGCTCACCACCGGTCCGCAGCCGGGCACCGGCCGGCGCCCCGCCAGCACCGCCGGCTGGCTCGCCGAGCAGTGGGAAGCCCTGCTCGGCCTGCCGGTCGGCGCCGACGGGGACTTCTTCGCCCTCGGCGGCACCAGCCTGGCCGCGGCAAAACTGGTCTCCGCGCTGCGCGCCCGCTACCCCGGTGTCTCCGTCGCGGACCTCTACGCCCACCCCACCCTGCTCGATCTCGCCGCCCGGCTCGACGAGTTCGACGCCGGGCCGCGCGAGCACCGCCAGGTGCGCCGCACCCCGCTGCGCGCGGGCGTCTGGCAGACGCTCGTGCTGGCCGCCCTGTTCACCGTCGTCGGGCTGCGCTGGGTGCTCGCCCTCGCCGCGCTCGACAACCTGACCGGCGGCACCATGCGGCGGGCCCCGCACACCCCTTGGTGGCTGATCGTCCCCGGCCTGCTGCTGCTCTCCAGCGCCCCCGGTCGCCTGCTGCTCGGCAGCGCCGCCGCCCGGCTGCTCACCGCCGGCCTCAGGCCCGGCAGCTACCCGCGCGGCGGCGCCGTGCACCTGCGCCTGTGGGCGGCCGAGCGTATGGCCACCGCCTTCGGCGTGGTCGGCCTGACCGGCACCCCCTGGGCCCGGCACTACGCACGGGCCCTCGGCTGCAAGGTCGGCAGGGGCGTCAACCTGCATACCCTCCCGCCCGTGACGGGCCTCGCCCGGCTCGGCGCGGACTGCAGCGTCGAACCCGAAGTCGATCTCGCCGGCTGGTGGTTGGACGGTGACGTGCTGCGCCTCGGCGCTGTAGAGATCGGCGAGGGCGCCCGCATCGGCACCCGGTCCACCCTCATGCCCGGCGCGCGCATCGGCGCCGCCGCCGACGTCGCCCCCGGCAGCTGCGTCCTCGGCACCGTTCCCGCCGGCGCGCACTGGCACGGCTCCCCGGCCCGCCCCAGCACCGAACCGCGCCCCGACTGGCCCGCGCCGCACCGCCACCACTACCGCCGCTGGGACCTCGCCTACGGTGCGGGGCTGCTGATACTCGGTCTGCTCCCCGCACTCTCCTCCCTCCCCGCGCTCGCCGTCCTCCACCCGCTGGTCGACACCGACCCCACCCTCGGCGCCGCGCTGATCCAACTCCTGCCCACCACCGTGCTGGTGATCGCCATCACGCTCACCTGCTACGCCACGCTGCTGGCCCTGCTGATCCGCGTCCTCAGCCGTCCGATCCGCCCGGGCTTCCACCCGGCACAGGGCAGGGTGGCCTGGTGCGTGTGGGCCGTCAGCCGACTGTCCGACACCGCGCGCCGCTCGCTCTTCCCGCTCTACGCAAGCCTGTTGACGCCAGTCTGGCTGCGACTGCTCGGCGCCAGGGTGGGCCGTCGCGTCGAGGCCTCCACCGTGCTTGCGCTGCCCGGGCTGATGCGGGTGGACGACGGAGCGTTCCTCGCGGACGACACGCTGATCGCGCCGTTCGAGGTGCGCGGCGGCTGGCTGCGCATCGCACCCGCGCGGGTCGGGCGGCGCTCCTTTGTGGGGAACTCCGGCATCGTCGGCCCCGGCCGCACCCTCCCCGACGACGCACTGGTCGGCGTCCTCTCCGACGCCCCCGCGCACAGCGAGCCCGGCTCCTCCTGGCTGGGCCGCCCCGGCATCGCCCTGCCCCGGGTGGCGGACACCGTCGAGGAGAGCCGCACCTACGACCCGCCCCGGCGGCTGGTGTTCGCCCGGGCCGCCGTCGAGCTCTGCCGCTTCATCCCGCTGGTGATTACCGCCATGCTCGCCGACCTCGTCTTCGGCGCGCTCCAGACCCTGCGCGACCAGGACGGCCTCGCACCCACGCTGGCTGGCGCCGGGCTGGTGATGGCCGGTGCCTCGCTCGCCGCCTGCCTGCTCACCACCCTCGCGAAGTGGCTGCTGGTCGGCCGCTTCAAGGCCGCCGAACACCCGCTCTGGTCCAGCTTCGTGTGGCGCAACGAGCTCTACAACACCTTCGTCGAGGAGCTCGCCGTGCCCTGGGGCGGCCAGATCCTGCTCGGCACCCCGTACCTCAACCTCTGGCTGCGCAGCCTCGGCGCCAACATCGGCCGCGGCGTGTGGTGCGAGACATACTGGCTTCCCGAGAGCGATCTGGTCACCGTGGAGGAGGGTGCGAACGTCAACCGCGGCACGGTGCTGCAGACCCACCTGTTCCACGACCGGGTCATGCGTCTGGACGCCGTCCGGCTCCAGGCCGGCGCCACCGCCGGTCCGCACTCGATCGTTCTGCCCGGTACCACCGTAGGACCGGGCACCACGATCGGTCCGGCCTCACTCGTCATGCGCGGCGAAGAGGTCCCCGACGGCACCCGCTGGCTGGGCAACCCGATCGCCGTCTGGCCCACCGAGCACGCCGAACCCGCGGATCCCCGCCCTCGCCGCCTGCCTGAGCCTGATCGCGGCCGCGGTCGCAATGGCCGGCCGCTCCGCCTTTACTCTGGTGCGCGCCATCAGCCCGGGCATCGTCGCCGCCGCTGGCAACGCGATCACCGCCGCCCTGCTCAAGTCCGCCACCGGGACGTTCTCTGACCACGGCGCGGCGGCCAGGATCGGCAGCACGATCCGGACTGAGGCTCCCCCGACATGCGGAAGGTTGCCGGAGATGGCCTGATGGGCCATGAGAAGGGCGCCTCTGCCATGGCTGCACCGATGAAGTACCCGCCCGAGTTGCGGCAGCGAGCTGTTGCCGCGTACCGCGCCGCCGACCCGAAGCCGGTGATCCGGCAGACGGCCCGCGACCTCGGGGTGCACCACAAGGCCCTGCGCAACTGGATCCGCCAGGCCGACGCGGACCGGGGTGAGCGCGACGACCGGCTGACCACCGTCGAGAAGGAGGAGCTGGCCGCTCTGCGGAAGGAGAACGCCGAGCTGCGGCGCTCGTGCGAGATTCTCAAGGCCGCCTCGGCTTTTTCGCCCAGGAGCTCGACCCGACCCGGCGACGGTACTGAGGCTCATCGACGAGCACCAGCACCGCTTCGGGGCCGAGCCCGTCCTCCGGGAACTGCACATTCCCGTCTCCACCTACTACCGCTGGCGCCGCGACGTCCACGAGCCCTGCGAGCGCAGACGCCGCGACGCCGAGCTGACCGAGCTCATCCGCCGCATCCACGCCGACTCCGACGAGACCTACGGCTCCCCGCGGGTCCATGCCGTCCTGCGGCGCGAGGGCACCCACGTCGGCCGCAAGCGGGTCGAGCGCCTGATGCGCCAGGCCGGCCTGCAAGGCGTCAGCCCGCGCCGGCTGCCACGGCGGCGGGCGGCGATGCAGCCGACGCGTCCCCGCTGGGGCCGGCCAGGCTCATTCTCGTCGGCGCTGCGCTCGCCTGGCCGGCCTCGGGCCACACCGGATGCGGCGAATCATCCCTGCCAGGTACAGGAGGTGACTGATAGTCACATGTCAGTGATCAAGGAGCGTGTTGACGGGGGGAGGGGTCTTGGTGAGCCCGCGTAGGAAGTCCTGGGTTGTGTCGCTCGCCGCGGCGGTGGCGGCTGTGACGGTTGCCGGCTGTGACGGTTGCCGGCTGCGGCGGCAGTCCTGCCGGAGGCGGGGCCACGGCAGGTAGTGGCGGCCCGAGCGGGCCGCCGGCGGGCGACGCCGCGAAGCCCGGCGACCAGGACCTGGTCCGGGCCGGGAGCGTCGTGGTGGGGTACTGCCGCACGGCCATCAGCGGCGGGCCCGCCAACTTGGTCCAAACGCTGAGTGTGGTCGCCCTATCCGTGGCCGACGGCAAGCCGGTGGCGCATCGCGGGGCCCAGCTGCCCAAGGGGGCCGACACCGGGCCGCTGTGCGGGCCCGACGGTCGGCGCGGGGCCGCCGCTCCGGCCCTGCGTGCGGCCTTCAACCGGGACTACACCCTGGTCGACGGCCAGCTGCCCGGGCCGGGATGAGAGGGCACGGTGGCCACCGCCTTCACCCTGCAGGCCCAGAGCACCGCCCTTCCCGCCCCCACCAGCGACGGCTTCGCCTCCTCGCCCCAGGACACCCTTCCCGTCTTCCAGGCCGGGACCTCCACGCTCTGCTACGCCACCGGCGACAAGCGCATCGTGAGTCGGGATGCCACCAAGCAGGACAGTCCCACGGCCCGCGGGACCTCTCACGGCGGCGAGTTCTCCCTCAGCGGCGACCAGCCGTGGTCGCGCTTCCCCCTGATGAGCTGGGCATACGAAGCGGTCGTCAACCTGTCCGGAACCATGGCCGCAGCACCCGATGGCACCATGATCGGCATCTGGCCCAAGGACGCGCCCCCTGCCGAATCCGGCGACGCCTACGTCCAGCCCGCCCACCTCGGCCCGGCCTCCTACGGGGAGCAACCCTTCCCCGGAGCGGACACGGTCCCCAGCAACTGCCGGCCCGCCGAGTGGCCCGACGACCACACCCTGATCTGCACCAACGCATCCAACTTCTACCGGATCCGCTTCGATGCGGCGTTCACCCGGGCGGAGGCGGTGGAGCGCCTCCTGCCCGACACCGACCGCAACAACCACGACGTCGTCCTGTCCCCCGACGGCAAAGCCATCGCCTTCCTGTCCGAACCGGGCAGCAACATCGACCTGTACCGCCTCGACCTGGCTCCCGGCGCTACCCCGCAGAAGATCACCGGCGTGCAGTCCGCAGCCGTCAGCACCCAGGGGGAACGCAACTGATCGCCTGGCAGTGATCCCGACCTCCCTCGCCCGGCCGCCGACGTCCCCGCCACCCGACGGCACGAGGCGCGGCCGGGGGGAGCAGAGAGGCGTGAGCGGGGATGGCGCGGCGCCTGGGCCGGGGCCGCGGGAGGGTGGGCGCGGAGGACGATGGCGGGCCGGGCCCCGGCTGGCCGTCCAGGCCGCTCTACCTGGCTGCCCCGGTCCGCGGGCGCCCGTCGGCGACGGCGGCGGCCGCCTCCAGGTGGGTGCGGGCCAGCAGCAGCAAGCCCACAGCACAGCGCAGGTGGCGGTTGACGACGGGCAGGGGGGTGCCGCGGAACCGGTCGGCCGCGCGCAGTTCGGCGGCGGCTGCCCGAAGGTGTGCGCCAGCGGGTTGTATCGTCTCGCGGCGGTGTCTGGGAGGATAGACAGGCGGCGTGGTGGCG
>NZ_JBHWBW010000041.1:17868-30061 GCF_042735675.1 Kitasatospora sp. NPDC059571 | reverse complement strand
CAGCGCCGGTCCCGTCCCCCTCGCCGTCGGTCGAGCCGCCCGCGACGCCGGATCCCGGTCCGTCCCCGTCGCACGTGCCGTCGCCGACGCCTGCCGTGCCGTCGGCACCGCAGTCGCCGTCGCCGGCGCGCACGGTGCCCTCCCCGGTCCCGAGCAGCCCGCCGACCGGGGCGCCCGAGCCGCCCGCGCCCACACCGACGTCCACCCCGGTGCCCGATCCGGCCGTGTTCTGGCTGGACCGGCTGCCGTTCGGCGGCTCCGCGCACCGGGACACCGAGGCCGGGCCCACCATCCGCCGCGGTGGCGGGCTGCTCGCCCGACTGCCGCTGGTGCGGATCGGCGACGGGGTGTACCGGCATGCGCTGGCCGCCCGGGTGCCGTCCGGTGTCGCGATCGACCTGAACCGCAGCTGCACCTCGTTCGACGCGGTGGCCGGGCCGGACGCGGTGACGGTGGGGCAGGGCGCCCTGGTGTTCAGCGTGCAGGGCGACGACGGCGAGGTGCTGTGGCGGTCGGCCGCCGTCCGGCCGGGCGACGGGCCGGTCCGGGTGCATGCGCCGCTGGCCGGCCGGCACTCCGTCCGGCTGGTGGTCGAACGCCTGGCGGACCGCTGGTCGCTGATCGACGTGGCCGACTGGGCGGATGCCCGGCTGACCTGCTGAGCCGTCGGCGCGGTAGCCGGGCGCGGGCCCGGCCGGCGGGGTCAGACCGCGCAGGCGCCGTCCGCGCAGGCCTCGGCGTCGCCGTCGGCGGCGACCGCGGTCTCCTCGGCGACCTGCTGGAGCACGCGCAGGAAGGTGTCGGCCTCCTGGCCGCCCTGCACGGCCCACCGGCCCTCGAAGACGAAGGTCGGCACCGCGCTGATGCCCAGCGCCCTGGCCTCGGCCAGCTGGGCGCGGACCTCGTCGGCGCCCTCGTCCCCGGCCAGGTAGGCCGTGACCCGCTCGGCGTCCAGGCCCGCGGCGACCGCGACCTCGGCCAGCTGCGCCCGGTCGGCGACGTCCGCGCCGTCGGTGAAGTGCGCCTTCAGCAGCCGCTCCTTGAGCTCGCCCTGGACCGCGGCGCCGTACTCGTTCTCCGCGAGGTGGAGCAGCCGGTGGGCGAGGAAGGTGTTGGCGTGCAGCGCCGCGTCGAAGTCGTAGGTGATGCCCTCGGCGCGGCCGAGCTCGGTCACCCGGGCGTCCATGGCGACCGACTGCGGCCCGTAGCGCTCGGCGAGCCAGGCGCGGTGCGGGGTCGCCTGCTCGGGCGCGTCCGGCACCAGCTGGTACGGCCGGTAGACCACCTCGACGCCGTCCTTGCCCGGGAAGCGGTCCAGCGCCTGCTCGAAGCGGCGCTTGCCGATGTAGCACCAGGGGCATGCGATGTCGCTGTAGATCTCGACCTTCATGGCGGGGGGTCCTGCTTTCGGAGGGGACGGACGTTCACGAGTTGAACACTCAACGACCGGTCGCCATTCCCGCCGCCCCGCGGGGGGACCTCCCCGCCCGGGTCAGTCCGGCAAGGACGGCGGGGCGGTGGCCCGGACGGGTACGGGGGCCGGGGCGCCGGCCGGCCCGGGCACCGGCGGGGCGGGCACCACCAGGACGGGGCAGCCGGAGTGGTGCACCACCGCGGTGCTGACCGATCCGAGCAGCAGCCGGGTGAAGCCCCCGTTGCCGCGGGTGCCGACCACCAGGGTGTGCTGCCCGGCGGTCGCGGCGAGCAGGACCTCGATCACGCTGCCCAGGACCACGTGCAGCGACACCTCGCCGCCGTACGGCCGGGGCCGGGCCGCCTGCACGGTCGCCACGGCGCGGCGCAGCCCGTCCGCCATGCTGTCGGTCAGCAGCTCGATGCTCTGCTGGACGAGCTCGGCCATGCCGGGCGGGTAGCCGGCGGGCGAGGGGTTCACCACGGCCAGGACGTACAGCGGCAGGCCGAACAGTTCGGCCTCGGTCATCGCGCGGTCCAGGGCCCACAGGGAGCCGTCGGAGCCGTCGCAGGCGGCCAGGATGCCGGGGCGGTCGGCACCGGGCGACTCGGGGCGGACGGGCAGGGAGTTCTTCGCGGCGGCCACCCGGCCATGATGCCGCGTCATCCGGGCGGCCCCGGGGCCTGACGCGCCGGGCCCGGTGGTGTCGGGCCCGGTCAGGCCGGGCGGGCCAGCGCGCGGCGCTCGACCGGGGGGAGGCCCGTCCAGCAGGAGCCGTGGCGGCGGGCGGCGACGCGGCGCAGCCAGAGCTCGGTGGCCACCAGGTCGGCGAGTCCGGCCAGGGTGCCGGGCGGCAGCTCGGTGGCGGGTTCGGCGGCGGAGAAGAGGGTGCGGCGCACGGCGGGAAGGTCGATCAGTCCGGCCTCGGCGAGGAGCGGCTCCCGGAACAGTTCGGTGAGTCCGTCGGAGGCGCGGCGCAGCCCGTGCCGGGCGGCCTCGGCGCGGTCGGGCCGCGGGCCGCGGCCCCAGTCCTCGGGCAGGTCGGTGCGGCCGGCGCCGGTGAGGACGGAGCGGAGCAGGGCGTGCCGGGCGCCGGGGTGGAGCCGGGTGTCGTCGGGGAGCAGCCGGGCCGCGCGGACGACCTGGTTGTCGAGGAACGGTGCGTGCAGGCGCTGGCCGTGCTGTTCGGCGGCCTGGACGAGGGTGCGGTAGGCGGCGGCGTGCCGGTGCAGGGCGAGCCTGGCCCGGCGCGCGCCGGGGTGTTCGACGGGGGCCGGACCGCGGGCGGCGACCCGCAGCCGCTGGGCGACGGTGGCGAGGGCCTCGTCGGAGAGCCAGCGGGCGGCCGGGCCGGGCACGGTCCAGGCCAGGTCGGCGGCGGAGCCGGCGCCGGCCGGGCCCCGGGATCCGCCGGGCCTGCCGAAGTGCCGGACGGTCAGCTGGACGGCGAGGTCGTCGAGTGCGTCGGCGTACCGGGCGCGGGCGAGGCGGTGGGCGGCGCGCAGCACCGTCACGGGGGTGCGGACGGCGCCGGTGAGGGCGCCGGCGGCGGCGCGGTCCGCGCCCGCGAGGGCGGCGAGCGGCGCGATGAGTTCGCGGGAGCGGCCGGCCCGGATGAGGTCGGCGAGCCGGGCGGGGTGGCCGTCGAGGACCTGCCGGGCGCCGTAGCCGGTGAGGTGGTCGGCGCCGCCGGCGTGGAAGCGGTCGCCGAGCCGGGCGGCGGCGGTGAGGGCGGGGCCGGGTTCGTCGGTGAGGGGTCCGGCGAGCGGGTCGTCGGCGACCTCGGTGTAGGGGAGGCCGGACGGGACGACGATGTGCTTGAGCCGCGGGGCGTCGACGGCGAGCGCCGGCCGGTCGGCCTCGCCGTGGGTGACGGCGGCGAGGGTCTCCGGTTCCGGTCCGGCCGGGTTCTCGGTGCGGGCGGGGCGGGCCCACGAGCCCTTGACCGCTCCGCTGCGCGGGGCCTCGTCGGCGGGGCGCCGGCGGCCGGGGGGTGCGGCAGCCGCGGGGCCGATCGGGACGGCGGCGGCGAGCAGGGCGACGGTGGCGGAGCCGGTGCCGTAGGAGAGGTCGACGCCGAGCCGGGGGCGGTCGGGCGGGGCGGCGGCGCTGGTGCGGATCCGGCAGCGGACGGCCTCCAGCAGTGCGCGGGTGAGTTCGCGGACGGCGGGTGCGTCGTCGCGCGGCCCGTCGGCGGGGTCCTGGTCGTAGCCGGAGAGGTAGGGGCGGCCGCCGCGGATGCCGAGGGCGTGCCCGGGCGGGACGCGGTGCACCCCGGCGTACGGGGTGCCGGCGCCGAGTGCCTCGGGTGACTCGGGGCAGGCGAGCAGGGCGGCGAGGTGGCCGGTGTCGACGGGTGCGCCGACCAGGTCGGCGAGCGGCAGGGCGGCGGTGGCGTACGCGGTGCCGCCCTGCCAGGGGGTGTGGAAGACCGGCTGGGCGCCGGCGAGGTCGGTGAGCAGCACGGTGGAGCGGGTGCCGGTGCGCAGCACGACGGTGTAGCTGCCGGGCCACCTGGTGAGGTGGCGGACGGCGCCGCCCCCGGGGGCGGCGAGTCCGGCGGCGAGTTCGGTGTCGGTGGCGCCGCAGCGGCCGAGGACGGCGAGGCGGGTGGTGGCGGGGGTGTCCGGCGGTTCGTCGGCGGGGGTGCCGGGTGCGGCGCCGGTGCTGACCACGGGGTCGGTGCCGGGGCGGAGGGTGACCAGGCGGATCTCGTCGGGGCGCCAGTCGCCGACGGCCCAGAGCGGGTTGGGCCCGGTCCACAGGGTGGTGGCGGCGAGCGGCCGTACGGCGCTGGGGGTGGGGCCGGCCGCCGTGGCCGGTCCGCCGCTCCAGCCGGTGAGCCACCGCATCCGCGCCTCCGCCTGACGAGGGTCGGGCGCACCGGTCCGTGCGGGATGCGCCGCAGGAGACATCGTGCCACCGGATGAGCCGGGTGTGACCGGAGTTGCGGTGACCGGTGGCCGCGGCTTCCGGCCGTTCCCGGGGGCGGTGACGGGGTGTCGGCGGTGCGGGCGCGGCGCGCGGGCGGTCCCGGATGAGGGTGTGCGCGGCGGGGCGGGGGCGGCGGCGGGCCGTGGACGGCACCGGGGCCCGGCCGGCGGACGGGCCGGCCGGGCCCTCGATGGCCCCGCGTCGGCCCGGGCCGCCCCCTCCGCGGCCCGGGTCGTCCCCCGTACGCCCGTGGCATGGACATAGCCGAATGGCCGAAAGGCGCCGTACTGCCCGGGAGGGCATCCGCATGCCCTCCCGGACCGACCACCGCCCGCGGGGATGGGGACGGCGGTTCCCCCGGCCCGCCGGGTCCTCGACGGCGGGCCGATCCACGGGGTCCAGCGAACTGCCCACCTGCCGATGCGGCCAGGGGGCACGGGTGGGCGCACGTCGGCACGGGACCGGAGCACGGGGGTCCGCGGCGGGCCCTGCGGAGGGCGGCGTTCCGCCGTCCGCCGCCGGTGCACTCCCCGATGGGCGGTCCGCAGGCCGTTCGGGCGCGCGATCCCGCCATCCGGAATGCGTCCTCTTAACCCTCGGAACCCGTCCGACTACGCTAGGTACAGCGGGTGGCCGCAGGTAGCGCGCCGCCCTATCGCGCACGACCTCGCCAGGGGGTGCCACCGCCACCATGACCACCAGCTCACGAGGGCCGAACGAACGGCTCGGTGCACTCCTCTCGCTCGCCCAGATCAGCAATGCCGGCCTCGCCCGCCGGGTCAACGACCTCGGCGCGCAGCGCGGTCTGACACTGCGTTACGACAAGACCTCGGTGGCCCGCTGGGTGACCAAGGGCATGGTGCCGCAGCGGCCCGTGCCGCACCTGATCGCGACCGCGCTCGGCAGCAAGCTGGGCCGCCCGGTGCCGCTGGAGGAGATCGGGCTGGGCGACACCCAGCCGACCCCGGAGCTGGGGCTGGAGTTCCCGCGCGAGGTCCCGGAGGCGGTGCGCTCGGCGACCGAGCTGTGGCGGGTCGACCTGGATCTGCGGCGGGGGCCGGGCGGAGGCCGCTGGAGCGACAGCCTGGCGGGCACGTTCTCGGTGTCGGCGTACGCGACCCCGGTGTCCCGGTGGCTGATCACGCCGGCCGACGGCTCGGTGGCCCGGGAGCCGCTGGACCCGGACCGCTCCGGCTACCGGGTCGGCCACTCGGACGCCGCGAAGCTCCGCGAGGCGGCCCAGGAGGCCCGCCGCTGGGACTCCAAGTACGGCGGCGGTGACTGGCGTTCGTCGATGGTGCCGGAGTGCCTGCGGCTGGAGGCGGCGCCGCTGCTGCTCGGCTCGTACAGCGACGCGGTGGGCCGGGCGCTGTTCGGGGCGACGGCCGAACTGACGCGACTGGCGGGCTGGATGGCGTTCGACACCGGGCAGCACGAGGCGGCGCAGCGGTACTACATCCAGGCCCTGCGCCTGGCCCGGGCGGCGGGCGACGTGCCGCTCGGCGGGTACGTGCTGGCGTCGATGAGCCTCCAGGCGGCGTACCGGAACTTCCCCGAGGAGGCGGTCGACCTGGCCCAGGCGGCGTTGGAGCGCAACCGGGGGCTGGCCACCGCGCGGACGATGAGCTTCTTCCACCTGGTGGAGGCCCGGGCGCAGGCGAGAGCCGGGAACGCGGCGGCGTGCGGGACGGCGCTGGCGGCCGCGGAGAACGCGCTGGACCGGGCCCGCCCGGGCGACCCGGACCCCAGCTGGATCGACTTCTACGCCTACGACCGGCTGGCCGCGGACGCCGCCGAGTGCTTCCGCGACCTGGGGGTGCCGGCGAAGGTCCGGCAGTTCACCCGCGAGGCGCTGGCCCGCCCGACCGAGGGGTACGTGCGCTCGCACGGCCTGCGGCTGGTGGTCTCGGCGATGGCCGAGGCGGAGGCCGGCGACCTGGAGGCGGCGGTGGCGGCCGGCGAGCGCGCGGTGGAGGTCGCGGGCCGGATCTCCTCGCAGCGCAGCCGGGAGTACGTGCTGGAGATGCTGCGGCGCCTGGCGCCGTTCCAGGACGAGCGCCGGGTGCGGGAGTTGACGGAGCGGGCGCGGCTGGTGCTGGCGGGCAGCCCGTAATTCGGATGCAGGGCGGCCGCTGGCGGGGCTAACGTCGTCCTCGTCCAGGTGCGCAGGCGGAGGTTACTTCCACTGTCAATGGGCAGGTCGCGGGTTCGAATCCCGCCGCCGGCTCTCCTTGCCGGTGTAGCTCAGTCAGGTCAGAGCAGCTTCGTCACCTCAGCCGCTTCGGTTCTCTGGACACCCAGTCTTCGCACCTCCCGGTGCGCAGGCACCGGTTACTTCCTCCACGAAACCACCGGTGCCGCTTTCGATCTCGGGAGGCACAGCGCCGGGGCGTCCGGTGCGCAGGCCGCGGTTACTTCCAGTGGAGCGCCCTCGTGGTGCTGTGAAGCCCCGTCACCGCTGCCGTTCCCGCGATCTCGGACGCCCCGCGCCGTACCGTGCCTCCCCGCAGGGGGAATCCACATGTCGCGCTTCAACATCCGCCGCAGCAAGACCGCTCCGACCTCGCCCGTGACCACGACCGGGCGCCGCACCGCCAACCACGAGGGCGGGGCCGGCCACCTGCGCGACGAGAAGTCCGAACTTTTCCTGCTGGCCGTCGCCAACCTGGTCGGCCAGGACACCTTCTACGAGCGCGGCGGTGCCCGCGACGACCGGTACACCGCGCTGGTGCGCAGCCTCGCCGTCAGCGACCCGGCGTGGACGCTCGGCCTGCTGCGCTGGCTGCGGTACGGCGCGGCGATGCGCACCGCCTCGCTGGTCGGCGCCGCCGAGTTCACCCGGGCCCGGCTGGACGCCGGCGCGCCGGGCTGGTCCCGCCAGGCGGTGGACGCCGTCCTGCAGCGGCCGGACGAGCCGGGCGAGCTGCTGGCGTACTGGACCTCCCGGTACGGCCGCGCGCTGCCCAAGCCGCTGAAGCGCGGCGTCGCCGACGCCGTGCAGCGGCTGTACACCGGCCGGGCGCTGCTCAAGTACGACACCGCCTCCAAGGGCTTCCGCTTCGGCGACGTCCTGGAGCTGACGCACCCCGCGCCGGACGCCGGGAAGCCGTGGCAGGGACCGCTGTTCCGGTACGCGCTGGACCGCCGGCACCGCCCGGACGAGGCCGTCCCGCCGGCCGGCGACGACCTGCTGAACGCCAACCGGGCGCTGCTCGCACTGCCGGTGGCCGAGCGGCGGGCCGCGGTCACCGGGCCGGGCGGCGCCGAGCGGCTCGCCGCCGCGGGCATCACCTGGGAGGCGCTGGCCGGCTGGCTGCAGGGCCCGCTGGACGCGGCCGTCTGGGAGGCGGTCATCCCGTCGATGGGTCCGATGGCGCTGGTGCGCAACCTGCGCAACTTCGACCAGGCCGGGGTCTGCGACGAGGTGGCCGAGCAGGTCGCCCGCCGGATCTCCGACCCCGGCGAGGTGCGGCGCTCGAAGCAGTTCCCGTTCCGCTACCTGGCCGCGTACCACCACGCGCCGTCGCTGCGGTGGGGCCACGCGCTGGAGAAGGCGCTCGGCCACTCGCTGGCCAACGTGCCCGCGCTGCCCGGGCGCACCCTGGTGCTGGTCGACCGCTCCGGCTCGATGTTCGACCGGCCGAGCGCGCAGACCCAGCTCAACCGGGCGGACTCCGCGGCGATCTTCGGCACGGCGCTCGCCCTGCGGGCCGCCGACGCCGACCTGGTCGAGTTCGGCACCACCAGCCGGCGGATCGAGACGGAGCGCGGCGAGGCGGTGCTCAAGGTGCTCGGCCGGTTCTCCGACCTCGGCGGCACCGAGACCGCCCGGGCGGTCAGGCAGCACTACCGCGGCCAGGACCGCGTGGTGATCATCACCGACGAGCAGGCGTACGGCTGGGGCGGCGACCCGCTCGCCGCGGTCCCGGCGCAGGTCCCGGTCTACACCTGGAACCTGGCCGGCTACCGGGCGGGCCACGCGGCCTCCGGCGGCGCCCACCGGCACACCTTCGGCGGCCTGACCGACGCGGCGTTCCGGCTGATCCCGCTCCTGGAGGCCGGCCGCAACGCGGCCTGGCCGTGGGAGGCGGAGGCCGTCCGCGCGGCCTGAGCGCTCTCGACCGGCCCCGCCCGCCGTGACACCATCGCAGCGGGCGGGGGCAGCCGAGCGAAGGGGCCGAAGTGCGCTACGACGTCGACGTGCTGGTGGTGGGGGGCGGCATCGTGGGCCTGTCCACGGCCTACGCCCTGACCAGGGCGCAGCCGGGGCTCGCCGTGACGGTGCTGGAGAAGGAGCCCGGCCTGGCCGCGCACCAGACCGGCCGCAACAGCGGGGTCATCCACAGCGGCGTGTACTACCGGCCCGGCTCGTTGAAGGCCCGGTACGCGACCGGCGGTGCCGCGGAGATGGTCGAGTTCTGCCGGGAGCACGGCATCCCGCACGAGGTGACCGGCAAGCTGATCGTCGCGACCGGCGAGGACGAGCTGCCGCGGCTGGCCGCGCTCGCCGAGCGCGGCCGCGCCAACGGCATCCCGGTCACCGAGCTGGACCCGGCGGGCATCGCCCGGTACGAACCGGAGGTCCGCGGGATCGCCGGGCTGCACGTCGGCACCACCGGCATCTGCGACTTCCCGGCGGTGGCCCGGCGCTACGGGGCGCTCGCCGAGGAGAAGGGCGCGGTGCTGCGGACGGGCACGGCCGTGCAGGCGGTGGCCCGGCGGCCCGACGGGGTGACCGTGCAGACCACCGGCGGCGAACTGCGCTGCGCCGTCCTGGTCAACTGCGCCGGCCTGCACAGCGACCGGGTGGCGCGGCTGGCGGGGGACGACCCGGGGGTGCGGATCGTGCCGTTCCGCGGCGAGTACTACGAGCTGGCCGAGGACCGACGCGGCCTGGTGCGGGGGCTGGTCTACCCGGTGCCCGACCCGGCGTTCCCGTTCCTCGGCGTGCACCTGACCCGGGGCGTCCACGGCGACGTGCACGTCGGTCCGAACGCCGTCCCGGCGCTCGCCCGCGAGGGCTACGACTGGCGCACGATCCGCCCGCGCGACCTCGCCGGGACGGCGGCCTTCCCCGGCACCTGGCGGATCGCCCGGCGGCACTGGCGGTACGAGCTCGGCGAGCTGCACCGCTCGCTGTCCAAGAACGCCTTCACCACGGCCGTCCGGCGGCTGCTGCCGGCCGTCACCGCGGCCGACCTGGTGCCCGCGGCGGCCGGGGTGCGGGCCCAGGCGGTCGCCCGGGACGGCTCGCTCCTCGACGACTTCGCGTTCGCCGGCTTCGACCCGGAGGATCCGTCCTCGCCCCGGCGGGCGGTGCACGTGCTGAACGCGCCCTCGCCGGCCGCGACCGCGTCGCTGCCGATCGGCCGCGAGGTCGCCCGGCGGGCGCTGGCCGCGCTGGCGGCCGGCGGCTGACGGTGCGGCGGCGGGAGGGGCGCCGGGTGCGGCCGCGGATGAGACCGGGACCACGCCGGGGCGCCGCCGGGCCCTCGTAGAATGGGGCGATTGTGACTGCCACCGCCCCCAGCCCCGAGCTGTCCCCGTCCGCCCGGCTGTCCGCCGCTCCCGCGGCGTACCCCGCGCCGATGTACCCGCACAAGGCCACCGAGGCCCAGCACCGCGAGCGCCGGATCCGCAGCTTCCAGCCGCGCCGCGGCCGGATGACCAACGCGCAGGCCGACGCCCTGGACCGGCTCTGGGAGCGGCACGGCCTCGCGATCGACGGCACCCCGCTCGACCTGCCGACGCTCTTCGGCGGCCTGCCGGTGACGCTGGAGATCGGCTTCGGCATGGGCGAGACCACGGCGGCGATGGCCGCCGCGGACCCGTCGACCGGCATCCTGGCCGCGGACGTGCACACCCCGGGGCACGGCAACCTGCTGCAGTTCCTGGAGCGGGACGGTTCGTCGAACGTCCGCCTCGCCGCGGGGGACGCCGTCATCCTGCTCCGCGACATGCTGCCCGACGCCTCGCTCGCCGGGCTGCGGATCTACTTCGCCGACCCGTGGCCGAAGCCGAAGCACCACAAGCGGCGCCTGGTCCAGCCGCACTTCCTGGAGCTGGTGCTGCCCAAGCTGGCGCCCGGCGCCCTGGTGCACTGCGCCACCGACTGGGAGCACTACGCCGAGCAGATGCTGGACGTGCTCTCCGCCGTGCCCGAGCTGGAGAACCTGCACCCGGAGGGCGACGGCTCCGACTGGCTGGAGCCCGCCGAGCGCCCGGCCGGCAGTGTGCCCGGCTACGCGCCCCGCCCGGACTGGCGGCCCCTGACGAAATTCGAACGGGCCGGTCTGGCGAAGGGCCACGTGGTCCACGATCTGCTCTTCCGCCGCAGGTAGCAGGGGGTGCGGGCGGCCCTGACGGGCCGTCACCCAGAGTGATCCGGGACGTACGGATCGTCCTGAGGGCTCCCGCCCGCGCGGAGGCGTCGCCTACGCTTTCCGGGTGAGCCGTCCGCCCAGCGGCAGACCGTCCCCCCGAACCGCGGCCCGCCCGGCCGCCGACCCGGCCCCCCGCCCCTCCGGCACCCGGACCATCCCGGGGCCCCGGGCGCGCGGGGTCCACCACGTGCTGCCGCTGTACAACCGGCTGGAGGCGCTGCACCGCTCCCTGCACTACCCGGCGCTGGCCTCGGCGCTGGCGGCGTTCGCGCTGGCCGGCAGCGGCGTGCTGATCATCCGGCTGGTGCAGCGGCAGACCGGCACCACCGGCCTGCTGGTCGGGCTCGGGCTGGCGCTGCTGCCGCTGCCGTTCGTGCTCGGCGCGGTCGCCTGGCTCAACCAGACCGCCCGGGTGCCGCTGCGGCACACGCTGTTCTGCCTGGGCTGGGGCGCCTGCACGGCCACCACGGTGGCGCTGCTGGCGAACGGCTGGGCGAGCGACTTCCTGGTGGCCCACAGCGCGCGCGGCGAGACGCTCGGCGCCGAGTTCGCGACGCCTCTGATCGAGGAGCTCTGCAAGGGCGCCGCGCTGCTGCTCCTGCTGCTGCCGCTGCGCCGACGGCGCCGACCGGCCGCGGCGGGCGCCGACCGGCCGGGCGACGGCCCGGACGCCGAACCGTCCGAACCGCTCCCGCCGGTGCCGCGCCCGCGGGCGGACGCGCCGCCCACCGTGCCGCGGATACGCCGACCGCCGGCCGCGCTGCCGTACCTGCGACCGACGGTGCCCCCGCACGGCGGCGGGCGGGCCAGGGCCCGCGCCAACCCGCGGACGCTGGCCGCGGGCCTGGTGCTGGGGGCGATCACGGCCTGCGGCTTCGCCTTCACCGAGAACGCCCTCTACCTGGGCCGGGCCTTCACCGACGATCAGCAGTCCCGACTGGACTCGATCAGCCTGGGCGAGCCGCCGACGCTGCGCGACTTCGACTCCACCGTGCACACCTTCGTGCTGCGCGCCCTGCTGTCGCCGTTCGCGCATCCGCTGTTCACCGCGCTCACCGGGCTCGGCCTGGCGATCACCCTGACCACCGGGCGCCGCTGGCTGGCCCGGCTGGCCGGTCCGGTCGGCCTGGTGCTGGCGATCAGCCTGCACGGGGTGTGGAACGCGGCCGCGGGCCTGGGCACCGACGGCTTCCTGCTGATCTACGGCCTGGTCATGGTCCCCGCGTTCGCCACCCTGGTCTGCTTCGCCGTCTGGGCCAGGGCGCGCCGCTCACGCCAGCCGGCCGCACCCGACCGGTAACGGATTTCCCTTCCCGGCGGCAGTCACGTAGTGTTGGGTTCACCGACGCGGGGTGGAGCAGCTCGGTAGCTCGCTGGGCTCATAACCCAGAGGTCGCAGGTTCAAATCCTGTCCCCGCTACTCAGTAGCACGAAGGCCCGGCAGACATCGTCTGCCGGGCCT
>NZ_JBHWBW010000041.1:0-17858 GCF_042735675.1 Kitasatospora sp. NPDC059571 | reverse complement strand
CACACTACCGACGTTGGGGGGGGGTGTCTTTTGTTAACACCACCCCACTGATCAAACCCGCCCCCCGACCAATCCTACCCCCCCCGCCCCGCCTCCCTCGGCGGCGGGGCCATACGTCGTTCCTCCGGAAAATCCGTTGCCCCTCGCAGGGGAGCGTGCCTAAGGTGGCGGCACACTGAAAGGAGGTGATCCTGAATTGAGTTCCATCAGGATGCGTGAGGTGGCTGCTCGCTAGAGCCGCCCCTGCCTGTGGCAGAGCGGGGCCCTACGGCCCCCCGGCGGCAGGCGCAGACCCCAGCAGTCACCCGGCCCGTGGGCTCACCGGTACATCCCCGGTGCCTCGGCCGCGGGGCCCCTTGCGGGCCCGGCGCCGAGGAAGCAGCCCACGGGCCGTCTGCATGTCCGGGGGCGTTCCGGCCCCCCGTCTCCGCGGACACCGCCCGCGGAGAGCGACGCAGGAACGGTGCACCCGCGAGCGGGATCCGGCCCGAGCCGGCTGCTCCTCCCCTGCGGGCGCACCACCGCACTGAGCAGGGAAGGACCTGCCGTGACCGCCGACGCGACCTGGGATCCCGCCGCACCGGGCGTGCTGCGGCTGCCCTCCGGGCGGCTGGTGCGCGGCCGCGCGCTGCGCCGGCCGCTGCCGGACGGCCCCGCCCCCGACTTCGCCCTCCACCTGCTGGGCAGGCCGCCGGCGGACGTCCCGTGGGAGTCCCGCTGGATCCGCTGGCCGGACTTCCGGCTGCCCGCCGACCCCGCCGACGCGGCCGAGGCCCTGCGCACGGCCTGGGCACGCACCGCCACCGAGCGGGTCGAGGTCGCCTGCGGCGGCGGCCGGGGCCGTACCGGCACCGCGCTCGCCTGCCTCGCCGTGCTGGACGGCGTCCCCGGCCCCGAGGCGGTCGGCTACGTCCGGCGGCACTACGCGCCGGGCGCCGTGGAGACCCCGTGGCAGCGCCGCTTCGTCGCGGGCTTCCGTTAGGCCTGCCCTCGGTGCCCGTCGGCCGGGTACGGAGAACCCGCACCGCGGCCAGCCCGACGGGGCGTCAGGTCCGCTACAGTCGCTGCGCGGCACGGCGGACGGCGCCGGGCGTTGGGGGTGTGCGCGATGGAGCCGGAGCGCGGCGGGCAGCCGGTGCCCGCGGTGAAGTACGGGCTGGCCGGGGTGCTGGGCGCGGGCGTGGCGGGGCTGTCCCTGTACGCACTGGCGGGCGGGCACCCGGCGGCGGCGCTGGGCGGCGGACTGCTGGTCGCGGCGACCTTCACGGTCGGCGGCGGACTGCTGGGCTTCCTGTTCGGCATTCCGCGGCTGCTCACCAGCGGCGCGGCCGCCCATCCGGACGACCGGTCCGCCACCTCGACGGCGAGCTACGCGCCCAACACCAATCTGGAACAGGTCTCCGACTGGCTGACCAAGATCCTGCTGGGCGCCGGGCTGACCCAGATCGGGACGCTGCCGCACCGGCTCCGGGAGCTCGGCGCGGAGCTCGCCCCGGCACTCGGCGACGGCCCGGGGGCCGCCGGGATCGCCGCCGCGGTCGCGGTCTACTTCACCGTCGCCGGCTTCCTGTCCGGCTGGCTGGTCACCCGGCTGCTGCTGGCCCGCGCACTGTCCGCGGCCGACCGGCAGACCCTGGCGGACTCGGTGAACCAGACGGTCATCGCCGCCGGGTCGCTCGACTTCAGCCCCGCGCAGGTGCGGGAGCTCTTCGACACCGGGGTGGAGGGCCTGCGGGTCCAGGCGCTGGCCCTCGTCCAGGGACGGCCGGACCCGGCCCTCGTCGACCTGGTCGTCTCGGCCATCGATCGGCACCTGTCCCCGTTCGAGCTGCTGCAGGCCCTGCTCGCCGCGCGCGAGCTGGCCGGACTGCCCGGGCTCGGCGCCGACCAGCGGGCCGCCCTGCGGGCCGCGGTCGCCTACAAGCTGCGCAACACCCGCACCGTGCCGCCGTACTCACGGCGCCGCTCGGTCGCCGAGGAGGTCCTCGGCCGGCTGCCGGCCCCCGTCCCGGCCCAGGCCGGCGGCCCGGACGGACCTGCGGCAGGTGCGGCCGGCACGGCGCCGGCCGGCGGCGGGGTCAGCGCACCCGGGCCCGGCGGACAGCCCTAGCTGCACCGGCCGCCCGCAGCACCAGGACGCGGCGGGCCACACCCCCCGCGGTGACCGGCAGGATCTCGCTGGCCACCCCCTCCCGGCCGAGCCCGGACCGGAGTGCGCCCAGGTGGGGGCAGCGCCGCCCGGAGCCGTCGTGCAGGGGGTGCACCCGGACCTCGCCCGCCGGATCGGTGACCCGGACGAGCTCCAGCAGGCCGGCCAGCTGCTCCTGCGGGCCGAACAGGTCGGGGTAGGCGAACAGCAGGTACGAGCTGAGGGTGAGGGCGAAGGCGCCGTCGGCGAACGGCAGCCGGGGCAGTTCGGCGGCCACGTACCGGCCGGGGTTGGCGGCCCGGTCGGCAGAGAAGAGCAGGCGGGCCCGGTCCCAGCTGCGCAGGTACTTGTCGGGCCGGACGTGGCGCGGGGCGGCGTACAGCCGGGGGCGGTCGCGCATCGCGGCGGCCATGGTCTCCCGTCCGACCCGGGCGAGGGAGACCAGTTGGGGCGCCGGCACCGCGTACAGCGGATCCGCGGCGATCACCCGGCAGCCGATCCGGTCGGCCTCGGCGGCCAGGCCCGCCGCCCCGCCGGGGCAGTCCAGCACCGGCCCCGGGAGCCGTCCGAGGACGGCCCGGGTGAGTCCGAAGACCGCGCAGTACTCGTCCAGCGGGCGCGAGGTCACCAGGGTGGCGGGCGGTGCTGCGCCGGGCACGGCGGCCCCTCTCGGCAGGCGGCGGTACCGCCTCATCGGACCACGGCCCCACGGCCGCCGCCATCCGGGCCGGGGCGGACGGCCCCCGGCGCCCGCCCCCGGTCAGCGGGCCCCGAGCAGCCCGCGCACGGCGACCCGGCTGACCCCGGTGAGCCCCCGCACCAGCCACGGCGTGACCAGCACCAGCAGCAGGCCGACCGCGGAGACGCCGGCGATCTGCGCGGGCGAGGTGATGTAGTAGGCGTAGTGCCGCCCGGCGTCGGTGGTGAAGTCGTAGACGCGGTAGCCGGGCCAGTCCGTGTACCGGGCGAAGACCCAGTGGTAGAGCGGGTAGAGCGCGAGGACCCAGCCGGTGATCAGGAACGTCAGGGTCACCGCGAAGCCGAGCACGGCCCAGGGGAACATCAGCACCTGGTAGAGGACGGCCCGCCAGCCTGCCCCGTCGGCGAGCCGGGCGGTGACGGCGCCCCAGACGCCCCGGCGCGCCGGGCGGACGGGGGCGGGCGCCGCGACCTCCGCACCCAGCAGGGTGCGGGCGCGGTGGCGCTCGAGTGCGCCGAAGCCGCGCGCCGCGGTGAGCAGCAGCGCCAGCACCGGCAGCCCCACGGCGGTGACCACCAGCCCGGCGCCCAGGACGACGCCGGTGACGGCCAGGCAGAACCCGGCGATGCCGAGCGGGAGGCCGGTCAGGACGTAGCCGATCTCGCGGTAGGTGGCTGCGGAGAACGGCGCCCGCAGGAAGCCGGGGCGGCGGGCCCCGGTGCCGGGCCCGGCGGGCCACGCGTCGTGGGCGGTGCGGTGCAGTGTGCCGGTGCTCATCTCGGCCCCTCGGTCTCGTCCTTTGCTGACGGTTCCACAGTGCCGGTGCCGGGGGGACCGGCGGAATGGAGCCTGCTGCCGAGTCCGGGGTGGGGCTGGCCCTACCCCTGCCCTGCGGCCTCCTCCACCCACTCGTCCTCCAGCAGCGAGAACTGGTCGGAGTCGTGCCAGGTGCCGTGCAGGAAGAGGTCGTGCCGGATCCGGCCCTCGAGGTGGAATCCGGCTCGGGTGAGCACCCGGGCCGAGGCGGTGTTCGCCGGGTCGACCCGGGCCGCGAGGCGGTGCAGCCGGAGCCGGCCGAAGCCCAGCCCGCAGAGCATCGCGACGATCTCCCCGGCGTACCCGTTGCCCCACAGGTCGCGGCGGAGCGCGTACCCGAGCGTGCCGGCGCGGTCGCCGTCGAGCCCGAGCACGGCCTGGCCGACGGGGGGCGCATCGGCGGGCCGGCCGTCGGAGCGCAGGGTGACCGCGAGCCGGTAGACGGTGCGCGGCCGCTTCTCCGCCTCCTCCAGGTACAGCTCGATCTGGTCGGCGCACTCCTCGGCGTCGCGCGGCTCGAAGGGCAGGAAGCGGGCGGTCTCCGCATCGCCGAAGACGGCGTGCAGCCCGTCGACGTCCTGCGGGGTGAGGTGGAACTCGCGGATCGCCAGGCGCGGGCCGGTCAGCCGGACCGGCCGCACCGACGGGACCTGTTCGGGTGTCATGCCGGCCGACCCTACCCCCGACCGGTCGCCCGTCGGCTCCTCCCGCGCGGGGCCGCGGTGCAGCGGCTACGGTACGGGACGTGAATGACGAAGACCTGCAGCTCATCCCGTACACCCGCACCGAGGACCTGCTCGCCTGGGCGGACGGGCAGGGCCTGGAGCCGGTGCCCGAGGACGTGCTGCGGACGGTGCTGACCCTGCTGGAGCTGGGCGGGGCCCCGCTGCACGACGGCTTCCCCGAGCTGGGGTCCGCGGTGCTGGAGCAGCTGCTACACGAGCGCCTGCACCTGTACGTCCAGCCGGTCGGGGATCCCGCGGCGTACGGCGCGGCGGTGCGGCTGCTGATCGACCGTCAGCGGTGGGCGCGCCGGCTGAACGCCAAGCGGCAGGAGCGGCTGCACGCGGAGGCGGAGTGGCAGGGCGAGCTGCTGACCACGCTGCTGCGCCGGCCCCAGCTGCTGACCTGGCCGCGGCTGTACACCCTGCTGCTGGAGGCGCACGGCGTGCACACCGGCGACTGGGACGCGGTGCGGGCCTGGCTGGACGCGTTCCGCGAGCTCTCGCCCGAGGAGCGGGTCGCGGCGTACGCGGCGCTGGTGGACGGCGGCGAGCTGGACGCGGTGGCCGGCCCGGACGCGGAACTGCTGTGGAGCCGGGCGCACCTGCTGTCGATCGGCATGGCCACCGACGGTGCGCGGCGGCTGCTGGAGCACGGGCTGATGCGTCGCAGCTACCGGAACCTGGCCGCGCTGACCGCAATGGGCGAGCCGATGCCGGAGGAACTCGCAGGCGGGTTCGAGGAGTTCGAGGCAGTCGCCGAGGATGCCGCGCTGTGGCTGTGCGGGCAGTGGACGGTCCCCGGCCTGCCGGAGCTGCTGGTCGCGGAGTATCCCGACCTCGCGCCGGAGCCGGGCACGGAGGAGCTCCGCGCGTACGCGGAGGACCGGGCGCTCGCTGAGGGCCGCCCGCTCCCGGACGGCTGGGCGCCCGCCGGGCAGCAGGTGGACGGGCCGGAAGCGGGTTAGACCCGGATGCCCCGGGCCTGCAGCCAGGGCTGCGGGTCGGTCGGCGCGCCGCCGCCCGGGCGGATCTCCAGGTGGAGCCGGGGCGAGGTGACGCTGCCGGTGGCGCCGACGGCGCCGAGGACGGTGCCGGTGGGGGCGTGGCCGGAGGTGGCGCCGAGCCGGGCGAGGTGGCAGTACCAGATCTCGGTGCCGTCGGGCAGGGTCTGCACGACGCGGTAGCCGTACGAGCCCGCCCAGCCGGCCGAGGTGACGGTGCCGTCGCCGACGGCGGTGACCGGGGTGCCGGCGGGGGCCTCGAAGTCGAGCCCGGTGTGCAGGGCGGCCCAGTGCGAGCCGCCGGGCCCGTACACGGCGCCGAGCGAGAAGCCGGACAGCGGTGCGGCGAAGGGGGCGGAGGGCGCGTCGGTCCGGGGGCGGGCGGCCGGGGCGGCGACGGGTGCCTGGACGGCAGCGGCGGCGCGGCGGGCCTCGGCCTCCTGCGCGGCGGCGAGCCGGGCGGTCTCCTCGGCGGCCGTCCGGGTGTCGGCCTGCTGCTGGATCCGGGCGGCGAGGGCGAGGCCGGGGTCGGCGGCGCCCTGGGCGCCGTCGGGCGCGGACACGGCGGGCTCCGCGGCGGCGGCCGGGCCCGCGGCGGCGGCGGTCAGGCCGGCGGCGCCGAAGGTGGCGGCCATGGTCGCGGTGACACCGAGCAGCGGGCTGCCGCCCCGGGTCTGGCGGGGCAGCCGGTGGCGGGCCGGATCGGCCTGCTCCCAGGGGTGGTCGAGGAGCTGGGTGGGTGCGGCGGTGGGATCCGCCGAGGTCGTCGACGCCACGGGGGCGGACTCCTTTCCTTCCCTCTCGCCGACCGGGTTAGCTGACGGGTTCGGAGCAGGAAGGTCTCCTACGGCAGGGCCAGGGCCCGGCCGATTCACCCCAAGGAACGTGGTTCCCCGGCTCCCGGGTCCACCGCAGGGGTGGTCCGCGGGATTGAGCGACACGCGCACGGTGCCGTTCGGGTACGGCGTTGCCGACCGCGCTGCGTTATCAAACGTTAATGCGAGGTCCCCCCGGATTCCAAGTGCTCTCGGTTACGGACTTGCACCGGGCTCGGGGGACTTGGGCGATTTGTGACGGTTTGCCAAGCGGCCGGTCCGGGACCGTCACGGGAGGTGACGGCGCACTTGGGTATCCGTACTCATGTGCCGCCGCCGGCGCTCCGGGATGCTGCAGGCATGAGCGCACCGATGCAGCCCCGCACCACGGCCGCGTACTACGTCCAGGCCGTCCTGTCCTTCGCCCTCGCGCTGGCCGCCCTGGCGGTCGGCATCGCCTGCCTCCCGGTGAGCGCCTGGATGCGCGCGTTCCTCGCGGTCGCCCTGCTGTACGTGGTGACCTCGGCGTTCACCCTGGCCAAGGTGGTCCGCGACCGCCAGGACGCGGGCGAGCTCACCTCGCGGGTGGACCAGGCCCGGCTGGAGAAGCTGCTGGCCGAGCACGACCCGTTCAAGGTCGACGGGATCTGACGCCCCGGCGGGCCGCGGCCCGGTCAGCCGCCCGCCGGCCCGGCCTCGCCCGTCCCGCCCGAGCCGTCCGCCCCGCCGGCAGCGGCGGCCGCCCGCTTGGCCGCGTAGGTCTCGCCGCCGGCCGCCCAGTTCTCCGCCGGCAGTTCCTCGATCAGGACCCAGACCGCCGCCGGGTCCACGCCGGTGACCCGGGTGTACGCGGCGGTCAGCTCCCGGGCGATCTCCGCCCGCTGCTCCGGCGTGCGGCCGGCCAGCTGCTTGACGTTGATGAACGGCATGGCGCCCTGCCTCCTCGCGGACCCGGGCCCGCCCCGGGTCGATCGGCCGCACGCTACACCGGCCGCGCCGCCGCGCCGGCCGCGTAACCGCGGACCGGACGGCTCGTTGGGCAGGGCATGAAGAAGCGCAGCATGCTCGCCTTTGCCTCGCTCGCGGTCGGCGTCGTCGCCTCGCTGACCGCCCCCAGCGCCCACGCCGACGGCCCGCAGCACCGGACGGGCGACGCCAAGGCCGTGACCGGCACCGAGCTGCCCGACGGCGGCACCGACCGGGCGGCGGCCGCCGCCGACCGGGACGTCTCCTGACCCGTCCCCCGGCACCGGGGCCGGCTCCGCCGACCCGCACGGCCCCTCCCGACCGTTTGCCCCCCCCCCCCCCCGGGCCCTCGCCCCATTCCCCCCTCTCTCCTGCGGTGCGGCCGGGGTTGTGCCGATCCGATCGCAGGGCTGTCCCTGCCCCGCATGCCCTGGTGAGCGCCCTCCTGTGAGGCTGAGCACAGGGGGGTGCTTCACGGCATGAAAGGTCGACTCGCTAGCGTTACGCCTCGCAGCACTGCTCTCCTCCTGGGCGGTCTGGAGGGAGGTCCACGATGGACGCCGCAGCGGTACTGGGACCGTCATGGATCTGCGCGTTGGCGCTCTTCGCCGTACTCGGCGACGCGTTCCTGCCGTTCCTGCCCAGCGGCACCCTGGTGATCCTCGCGGTGCTCAGGACCTCCGACATGGACGGGGCTCCGGTCCTGCTGGGCCTGGGTGTCGCCGTCGCCTCGTTCCTCGGTGACCTCCTCCTGCTGCAGCTGGCCCGTCGGGGCGCACCGTCCGTACGCCGGCGGCTGGACCGCCGTCCGGAGCTCGCCGCCAGCGTGGAGCGCGTCCAGCAGAGCCTCGCCCAGCGGACCAGTCGGGCCGCCGCCCTCATCGTGATCATCGCCCGGTTCGTTCCCGCCGGACGGACCATCATCGATCTTGCCGTCGGCCACTCGCCCGCAGCGTCCCGCGTCTTCCTGCGCTGGTCCGCGCTGGCGGCCGTCGTCTGGGCCGCATACATCGTCAGCCTCGGCTGGCTCAACAGCCACTGGTTCAACACGGCCTGGCTGAGCATGGGCGTCTCCTGCGCCGCAGCCAGCCTGATCAGCGCCGGGGTGGCCCGCCTGGTCCGGCGTCGGCGCCGCGCCCTCGCGCTTGCCTGACGCCCCCCATCCCCGGCCTCCCGTCCTCGCCGGCCGTGCGCGGCCACGGGATCTGTCTCAGGACGGCAACAGAGAGGGCTGCCCGGGAGCCGCCCCCGGCCCGCGTGCGTGATGAATATCGGATGAGAACGGCGTTGCGGGACCACAGGGCGGACGTGACATCCTTGGGCAGCGAAACAGATCAATTGTCCGATTTTGTCGGCGTCGCACCGGCCCCCTCGGGAGCCGGTGCGTCCCACGAGCGCGCGGACACCATGCGGTAGGGGAGACCATGAGCAGCATCTCGCGCAGGGCTGTGCTGAGTGCCGGTGCGGCCACCGCGGCACTGGGGGCAGTCGCCGCCTGTGGCAGCACCGGTTCCGTTTCCCGGGACTCGGGCGGCCCGGGAAGCGGAAACGGCAGCGCCGGAGCCGGGTCGGGCAAGCCGGTCCAGGGGACGCCGCTGGGCGACGGATCGACGTCCGACACGGGCGCCCAGCCCAACCAGCCCAAGCCGGAGAAGCTGAAGCCCGGCGAGCAGCCGCCGCAGTTCGTGGTGTTCTCCTGGGACGGTGCCGGCGCGACGGACGACGGCCAGTTCGCCCGCTTCCTCAAGCTCGCCGAGCAGTACAAGGCCTCGATGACGTTCTTCCTGTCGGGCATCTACACCCTGCCCAAGGAGAAGTCGAGCCTCTACCACCCCCCGCGGCACTCCGTGGGCGCGTCCGACATCCCGTTCCTGTCGTCGACGGCGGTGCGCAACACGATCAAGCTGATCAGCCAGGCGTGGCTGGCCGGCCACGAGATCGGCACCCACTTCAACGGACACTTCTGTTCGAGCCGCGCCGACGGCAACGGCGTCAACAAGTGGTCGCCGGAGGACTGGGAGAACGAGATCCAGCAGGCCGTGGGCTTCGTCACACAGTGGCGGACGAACACCGGCTTCACCGATGTCGACCCGCTGCCCTTCGACTACAAGAAGGAACTCATCGGCGGCCGCACGCCCTGCCTGGAGGGGCAGAAGACCCTGCTGCCGACCGCTGCGAAGCTCGGCTGGAAGTACGACGCCAGCTCGCCGGGCGGGCTCCAGATATGGCCGCAGAAGGTCCAGGACGGCAAGATATGGGACTTCCCCCTGCAGGGAATCCCCTTCCCCGGACACAGCTTCCAGGTCCTCTCCATGGACTACAACATCCTCGCCAACCAGTCGCACGGCACCACCAAGGGCGACCCCGCCAAGTACGCGGAGTGGCGCAACCAGGCACGCGACTCGTACATCGCCGGGTTCGAGCGGGCGTACACCACCAACCGCGCGCCGTTCTTCATCGGCAACCACTTCGAGCAGTGGAACGGCGGCATCTACATGGACGCCGTGGAGGAGACCCTGAAGACGATCGCGGGCAAGCCCGACGTGCGCCTGGTGTCCTTCCGGCAGCTGGTGGAGTGGCTGGAGGTCCAGGACCAGTCCACGCTCCGCAAGCTCCGGACCCTCGGAGTGGGCAAGGGCCCGACCGGCGGTTGGGAGACCTTCCTCGGCGCTGCCGGCTGACGCCCGGACGGACGGGGACGCGGCCGAACGGGGCGGGCCCGCGACGGTCGGCATCGGCGGGCCGGCGGGCGGTCGACGCCGTACGGGCCCTGCGGTCCGTCGAGCAGGCCCCGCTCGGCCCCTGAAACAGAACGGCGTCCGGTGCTATGGCAGCCCTCCCCTGGCTGCCACCGCACCGGACGCCCTCGTCCGTCCCCCGCCGAGCCGTCGTGGCTGTCAGGCCTTCAGGTCCGGAATCCGCCAGTCGATCGCCTCGGCGCCGAACTGCTCCAGGGCCGCGTCGATCTGCGAGAACGGCCGGCTGCCGAAGAACAGCTTGGCGGAGAGCGGCGACGGGTGCGCGCCCTGCACGACCACGTGGCGCGAGGTGTCGATCAGCGGCAGCTTCTTCTTGGCGTAGTTGCCCCAGAGGACGAAGACCACGGGCTCTTCACGGTCGCTGACGGCCTTGATGACGGCGTCGGTGAACTTCTCCCAGCCCTTGCCCTTGTGCGAGTTGGCCTCGTGGGCGCGGACGGTGAGCACCGCGTTGAGCAGCAGGACGCCCTGCTCGGCCCAGTGCATCAGGTAGCCGTTGTCCGGGGCGGGGATGCCGAGGTCGGCGTCCAGCTCCTTGAAGATGTTGCGCAGCGACGGCGGCGTCTTGGTGCCGGGCAGCACCGAGAAGCTCATGCCGTGCGCCTGGCCGTCGTCGTGGTACGGGTCCTGCCCGAGGACGAGCACGCGGACCTTGTCGTACGGGGTCGCGGCGAGGGCCGAGAACTCCTGCCCGGCCGGCGGGAAGACCTGGTGCTCGGCCCGCTGGGCGGCCACGAAGGCGGCCAGCTCGGCGAAGTAGGGCTTGCCCGCCTCGTCCGCCAGCACCTCACGCCAGCTCTCGGGCAGTTCGAAACCGGCGCCCACGCCCGCCTCAGCCAGATCCGTCACGACTAACCTCCCACCGGCCGCGCCGCACCGCGCAGCGGCCGCCTCCGACGTACGACTTCCTACGAACCTGAACGCTACACACCCCGACCGACAACCCGCACCGAGCACCGGTCCTGCGATCGCCGGGCACCGGCGCACCGAAAGCCGGGCGCCGGCCCACCGATCGCAGGTCCGGACACGAAGGACCGCCTCGCTGGCCCCCGCAGCTCAGCCGAGGTCCGGAGCGAGGCAGGCCTCGGACCGGTCGGGGCCGGCCGCGGGCGTCCGGGCGGCCCGTCGTACCCGGGCGTGCTCCAGCCCGTTGAGTCCGATCAGGACGGCGGCGAGGGCCGACAGCGCCGCGAGGGCGGGGAGCCGAACCATCAGCGGGAGCAGGGCCAGTACCACGGCCGCTGCGGCCAGTCTGGTCGGCGAGATCACCCCGAACATCATCCGGCGGGTGTAGCTGAAGGAGAGCAGGTAGAGGGCGCAGCCGCCGTAGAGCAGCCCGAGGGTGCCCACGCCGAGCGCCCGCCCCGGTTCGGCGACCGTCTCGCCGAAGCCGACGGCCACCGCGATCACCCCGGCGATCAGCAGCAGGTGCCCGTAGGAGAAGACCCAGCGGATCATGTCGCGCCGGGAGGAGGCGGTCTCCACCGCGAACCTCATGGCCTCCGAGGCGAAGCCGAAGTACAGCCACCACAGGGCACAGGAGATGGCGAACGCGGTGGCCACCGACACCAGCTGGGCGGGGTGCAGCCGGCCCGCCGCCAGCGGTGCGCCGATGCCGACGATCGATTCGCCGAGGGCGACCAGCAGGAAGAGTCCGAAGCGCTCGGGGAGGTGGGCGGGGTGGTAGACGACCTTGGCCAGGCGGCGGCGGAACACGAACGGCGCCGCGAGGTCGCAGGTCGCACCGAGGGCCCAGAGCAGTTCGCGGGCCGGTCCGTCGACCAGGCCGCCGGCGAGCATCAGCGGTCCGCTGACGGCGGCGCCCACGCCGTACGGGCCGCGCCAGACGCCGGGGACCCGCCACAGCAGCCAGAACAGGACGATCCGGGCGGCCCAGTAGCCGGCGCCGAAGAGTGCACCGCGATCACCGTAGGCACCGGGCAGGGCGAGCGCCATGAAGAGGCCGGACAGGCCGACCGCGAAGATGCCGATGCGGTCGCGCGGGCTGTCCACGTCGCGAATGTTGGCCTGCACGGTGGTTCCGACCCAGCACCAGTACACCGGCGCGAACGCGACCAGTGCCTGGCCGACCCCGGTCCAGTCGTGGTGATGGTGCAGCAGTTGTGACACCTGGGTCACCGCGAACACGAACACCAGGTCGAAGTAGAGCTCCGCCCAGGTGACGCGCTTCTCCTCGGACGGCGCTCCCGCCACCGTCCCCTCCCCGTGAGCCGCCGTTTCGGGCCGCACCGGTCCCCTCCCCCATTGTCGTGCCCGCGGCCGCTCCCCGGCCCGGACCACCTCTCCCCGCACCGCCGCCGCCCCGGCAACGGCCCCCCGGATCTCATCCGTCCGGCTTCCGGCCGAACCGGGCTGCGCAGTTGTCACGCGCCATGCTGATGACCGGCAGCGGAACAGTTGTCTTTGGCCGCCGGCTGTCAGCTTCGGTCCGCTTCGGTCCGCCTCGGACGGCCCGCAGAGGGCCCGCAGAGGGCCCGCAGAGGGCCCAAGACTACGGCCTTGGGACGGCTTCGCCTCCGTGTCGGAGCCCTCAGCCTGTTCTCGGTTCCCACGTGGATGCACATGCTTCTCACAGCACCGTGCCGGCCATTCGGGCTTGGTCGTACCGAGCAAGCTTGAAGGCCGAGACGAGAAGGATCACGGCCAGCGCGGGAATGAGGACCACGTCGGGGAACACACGGAGAAGCAGCCCGCCCACCACCGCACCGGCGGTGGAACCTGCGGCCATGACGGCGGTGAAGCGGAGGTTGGCTCCGAGGACGGCGAAACTGCCGTCGCGGCTGTAGCGGGCGAAGGCGACCAGCATGGTGGGCAGCGACACCAGGAGGGACAGGCTCCCTGCGGTCTTGATGTCGAGCGCGAACAGCAACACGATCGTCGGGATCAGCAGCTCGCCGCCGGCGACGCCCATGATCGCCGCGACCACCCCGATGCCGAACCCGGCCGCCACTCCGGACGGAATCCGGGCCCACGTCGGGAGGTCGAGCGCCCCCGGGGTGGTGGTGTGCGTGAGCAGCAGGGCGGCGGCCATGAGCACCATCAGCGCGGCCAGCACCTTGTAGAGGGTGGCGCTGCGCATCCGTACCGCCCAGCTCGCTCCGGCCCAGGCTCCCAGCAGGCTCCCGGCGAGGAGGTTGACCGCTACCGGCCAGTGGTCGGCCAGCTGCAAGGCCGGCACCGCCGCCAGCCGGGCGGGTAGCGCGGTGAGCACCACGACCAGGCTCATCGCCTTGTTCAGGATGACCGCTGAGAGCGCGGCGAACCCGAACAGGCCGATCAGCAGGGGCAGGCGGAACTCCGCGCCGCCCAGGCCGATCATCCCGCCGAGCACGCCGATCCCCGCTCCCGCTGCGAACACCAGGGGCAACGAGTGCGTCGAACGCTGCGGCTCGAGGTCCGTGTCGGTGGTCATGCCGGCTATCCTCGCGAATCGCGGTACCTGCCTGCTATGGCAAGTCCTACAAGACCGGTGTCCCCGGGACCGGGGAGAGTCGAACCCTGTATGCCCAGCTCACGGACTCGGAGTAGGTCCGCGGTCGCTGGTCGACCGCCGACTGGTTCGCCTGGTGGCGTCCTGGCATGTGTACGAGGGCCGGAGGGACGTCACGCCGGTTGAGCTGTGGCTGGTCGATGATCACGGTGTCTCTACCCGCGTGATGAGCGGAACGGACTGGTGCCTGATGGTTGACCAGGACAAGCCCCACGAGGGCTGCGACATGGGCGACTGGGGTCGAATCGACGTCCAGCGCGACTCCCACGAAACCCCCTTCGCGCGTCACCTCGGTGACACCGTGCTCGCCACCCGCGAGGAGTGGGAACCGCGCACGGGACGCACCGCGCTTGAGTTGGACTTCGCCTCGGAGGCTGTCCGTTCCGAGAGCTGGGCCGGCGACCTCCGCATCACCGCCCTCGACCGGCCCGGGAGCCCAAGCACATCGGTGTCATGATCTTGTAGTGGCTCAGGTGATCACGGCATCGGAACGCTCCTGGACAACCCCGTTCACCGGGTTGCGACCGAAGGACTTCGGCAAGCTGATCACGATGTTGCGCCGAGAGGGCGTCGACCGGCCTCGTCCGGGACGCCCGTGGTCGTTGCCGTTGGAAGGACCGTGTCCTGCCCCTTGCCGCCTACTGGCGCACCAACCTGACGCTACGGCAGCTCGCCCCTCTGTTCGGTGTCTCCAAGTCCGGCGCCAGCCGGATCATCGAGCACATCGGACCGGTTCTGGCACTCAGGCGGCGGCAGCGGTTCCGCAAGGGCACCGCCCTGATCGTCGATGGCACCCTGGTCCCCACACGCGACCACACCTCCTGATCCCGCACCGCCGTCCCGCCGGCGGCGAACTCTGCGGCTGGCAGCGTGAGCACAACCGCTCCCACAAACAGGTCCGAGCCCGGGTCGGGCATGGCGGAGTGTGGCTCCAGATGAGGTGCGCCACTCGCCGATGAGGACTCGGGCCGCTGACGGCCCGTAGACCGCCCAGCAAGCACGCGCAGTGCCCCTCCCGGCGGAAAACCGCTGGCAGGGGCACTGCGGGCGTTCCTGACGGTCAGATCTCGTCGATCAGGTCCGCGACGGACCTGACCACCCGGGTCGGCCGGTACGGGAAGCGCTCCACGTCGGCCGGCGCGGTGAGGCCGGTGAGCACCAGGATGGTCTCCATGCCGGCCTCCATTCCGGAGACCACGTCGGTGTCCATCCGGTCGCCGATCATCGCGGCGGTCTCCGAGTGGGCACCCGCCGTGTTGAGCGCCTCGCGCATCATCAGCGGGTTCGGCTTGCCCACGAAGTACGGCTCGACGCCGGTCGCCTTGGTGATCAGTGCCGCGACCGAGCCGGTGGCCGGCAGCACGCCCTCGGTGGACGGGCCGGTCTCGTCCGGGTTGGTGCAGATGAAGCGGGCGCCCGCGTTGATCAGCCGGATCGCCTTGGTGAGCGCCTCGAAGCTGTACGTGCGGGTCTCGCCGAGCACGACGTAGTCCGGGTCCTTGTCGGTCAGCACGTAGCCGGCCTGGTACAGCGCCGTGGTGAGGCCGGCCTCGCCGATCACGTAGGCGGTGCCGCCGGGGCGCTGGCCCTTGAGGAACTTCGCGGTGGCCAGGGCGGACGTCCAGATGCACTCCTCCGGCACCTCCAGTCCCATGCCGGCCAGCCGGGCGCTGAGGTCCCGGGGCGTGTAGATGGAGTTGTTGGTCAGCACCAGGAACGGCTTGCCGGACTCGCGCAGACGCCGGAGGAACTCCTCCGCGCCGGGGATCGGCGTGCCCTCGTGGATGAGGACACCGTCCATGTCGGTCAGCCAGGACTCGATGGGCTTGCGGTCTGCCACGTGCGTTTCTCCCGAGTTCGTTCGAGGTCGTTCAAGGGTCGTCCTGAGAACTGCCACCCCACCGCCCGGGGCCCGGTGCGGGCCGTACCTCGGCGTGGGGGTCCTGCCGCTGCCCCAACGGCGCCCAGCCTAGTCCCGCGCGCCCCCGCCGGGGCAGCACGTCCCGCCCTGCGGACGACGCCCGATCCGGCCCCCGGAGCGGTCCCCGCACGGCGCCCTGGCAACCCGGACGCGGCGCTCCCCCGCGAACGAGCCCCGGCGGCGCTCCCCCGGCCGTCCCCGGGATGCCGCCTCAAGGTCTCCTTAAGCGGCCCCTAACGCGCCGGGCAATGCCCCAACTCCCGTTCCCTGCATGGCTAGCGTGCAGATACAGCGTCCCCCACCCCCCATCGAGGAGCACCACCATGCCCGCTCGCCCGACCGTCACCCGCAGGGCCACCGCCCTCGCCGGCGTCCTGGCCGGCCTTGCGCTCACCGGCACGCTCGGCACCGGGACCGCCGCCGCGCACGGCTCGATGCAGAACCCGCTCAGCCGCGTCGAGGGCTGCTACCTGGAGGGCCCCGAGCATCCCAAGTCGGCCGCCTGCACCGCCGCCATCGCCCTCGGCGGCACCCAGGCCATGTACGACTGGAACGGCGTCCGGATCGGCGACGCCAACGGCCGCCACCAGCAGCTGATCCCGGACGGGCGCCTGTGCAGCGCCAACAACGCGGAGTTCGTCGGCCTCGACCTGCCGCGCGCCGACTGGCCCGCCACCAACCTGACGGCCGGGGCGCCCTTCACCTTCCGCTACCGCGCCACCGCGCCGCACCGCGGCACCTTCCGGCTGTACGTCACCAACCGCACGTACAGCCCGACCGCGCCGCTGAGCTGGTCGAACCTGGAGTCCACCCCGTTCCTGACCGTCACCGACCCCCAGCTGGTCGACGGCCAGTACGTGCTGCCGGGGCGGGTCCCGGCCGGCCTGACCGGCCGCCAGCTGATCTACGCCATCTGGCAGCGCTCGGACAGCCCGGAGGCCTTCTACTCCTGCTCCGACGTGGTGTTCGACGGCTCCGGGAACGCCGCGGGCACCGCCGCCCTCCCCGCCGCCGGCAGCGGCGTCCAGCACGTGCACGACTCCGCGCCCACCACGGCACCCGCCGGGAGCGGCACCACCACCGGGGCCCGCAGCGGCGGAGCCGGCACCGCGGGCTCCGCCGGCACCGGTCAGCAGAGCGGCCGGACCGCCGCCGTGGCGGCCGCCGCCACCGGAACCCCGGCCGGCACGGCCGCCACCCCGGCCACCGCGCCGGCCGCCCAGCAGCTCGCCCAGACCGGCGCCGACCGTTCCACCGGCCTGCTCGCGGCGGTCGGCGGCACCTTCCTGCTCTCCGGGACCGCCATGGCCGTCATCCGGCGACGCCGTATCCGCGCGCACGCGCGCTGACCGGGACCGCCGACGCGGGCGTGGTTGAGTAGGAGGCATGAGCAGCGTGCCCCGCACCCCGTTCCGCGTCGGCCTGATCGGCTACGGCCTGGCCGGCTCCGCCTTCCACGCCCCGCTGATCGCCACCACCCCCGGACTGCAGCTGGCCGCGGTGGTCACCGCCAACCCCGACCGCCGCGACCGGCTGCGCCGCACGCACCCCGGCGCGGAGCCCCTCGACACCCCGGAACAGCTCCTCGAACGCGCCGACGACCTGGACCTGGTGGTGGTCGCCTCGCCGAACCGCACCCACGTCCCGCTCGCCGAGGCCGCGATCGCCGCCGGACTCGCCGTGGTCGTCGACAAGCCGCTCGCGGGCAGCGCCGCCGCGGCGGCCGACCTGTGCGAGCACGCCGAGCGCGCCGGCGTCCTGCTGTCGGTCTTCCAGAACCGCCGTTGGGACGGCGACTTCCTCACCGCCCGCCGCCTCGTCGCCGAGGGCGCGCTCGGCCGGGTCCACCGTTTCGAATCCCGCTTCGAGCGGTTCCGCCCCAAGCCCAAGCCCGGCTGGCGGGAACTCGCCGACCCTGCGGAGGTCGGCGGCACCCTGTACGACCTCGGCAGCCACTTGGTCGACCAGGCACTCACGCTCTTCGGGCCCGCCGACTCGGTGTACGCGGAGATCGACACCCGCCGCGACGGCGCGGTCGTCGACGACGACGCGTTCCTGGCCCTGACCCACGCCTCCGGTGTCCGCACCCACCTGTGGACCAGCGCGATCGCCCCGCTCGGCGGCCCGCGCCTGCGGGTCCTCGGCGACACCGCCGGCTACGTGAAGTTCGGCATGGACCCGCAGGAGGACGACCTCAGGGCCGGCCGCCACCCCGGCGACGGCCGCCCCTGGGGCACCGACGACCCGAGCGCGTACGGCACCCTCGGCACCGACGAGTCCGCCCACCGCACCCCCACGGACCCCGGCGACTACCCCGCCTTCTACGCGGGCATCGCCGCCGCCCTCGCCACCGGCGCCCCGCCGCCGGTCGAACCGCGGGACGCCGTCGCCACCCTCGCCGTCCTCGAAGCCGCCCGCGGATCCGCCGCCACCGGCACCGTCGTCCACCTCACCTGACGCCCCAAAACGCGGACGGGCCGGCCACACTGTCGTGG
>NZ_JBHWBW010000040.1:24635-30131 GCF_042735675.1 Kitasatospora sp. NPDC059571 | reverse complement strand
CTCGCGGGGTGTGTGCGCGCGTTGTGGGGCCCCCCCGGCCCCGGACCGGCCTCCGCCGGGGAGGTTCAGCCGAGCAGGCCGCCCATGTGGCCGTCGTCGGCCAGAGCGTTCCACAGGCTCTCCTCGTCGGCGAAGGCCGGCGGGTCCAGGTCGGCCAGCAGCCGCCGGCCCTCCTCCGCGAGCAGCTCCACCTGGTCGAACACCTGCCACTGCACCGGCGCGCAGCGGCCCGTCCAACGGCCTGCCTCGGTGCGCAGCCGGGCCAGCACCCAGATCGTCAGGTAGTACGCCGAGAGGTCGGTGCTCAGTCCGGGCGCCGGCCACTCCTCGTCACCCTCGTCGGACAGCACCGAGATCCGGCCGGTGTCGCCGTCGAGCAGGACGGCACAGTCGTAGACGGACAGGCCCAGGAAGACCCGGCCCGGCCCTGCGGCACCGTCCACGGGATCGGCATCGGGATCGGCATCGGCCGCCTCCTCGGCGTACCAGGGCATGCGCTCGCCGAGGGTCGCCAGCGGGCGCTCCTCGTCCCCGCGCAGCAGGCCGGTGGAGGGCAGCCCGACGGCGGTCAGCAGCCGCCGGGTCGGACGGTGGCGCAGGACGGCGGGCAGGTCGGCGTCGGCGACCGGCAGCAGCGGGCCGAGCTCGGCCGCCAGGTCCGGCGTGATCCCGTGGGCGAGCCGGCCCTCGCCGTCCGTCGCATCCCACGCGCCCGGCCGGGCCGCCCAGCGCAGGCTCTCCAGCAGCACCGCCGCACTCCAGTACGGGGCGTCACCGCTCGGCGAGAACACCGCGGGATCGGCGGCCCGCATCCTGCCCAGCGCGGCCGCCCGCACCTCGTCGGCCACCGCCGGGCCGCGGCGGCCCTGCAGCGCGGCCGGGTCGGCGGCGCCGGTGCGCAGTGCCGCCAGTGCGGCCAGCCCGGCCAGGAAGGCGGCGAGGTCGGTGGCGACCGGGTCGAGCAGGACACCGGTCGACGGGCGCCGCCCGGCAGCGGCCAGGGCGACCCGGCCGGTCCGGCCGTCCAGCACCAGGTGGTCCCGGCCGACCTCGCCGAGCACGAGCAGGTCGTCCGCACCCGTCGACGGCCCGTCGATCAGGTCGGCGAGCGGGCGGAGCAGGACCGCGGGATCGGTGGCGAGGTCCAGCCCCGGCGCACCACAGCCGTACGGCAGGCCGATCTCGACCAGCAGCCGCCGGGTCGGTGCGTGCACCAGCCGGTCCGGCAGCGCCCCCTCCAGCAGGGGGCGGCACGTCGGTGCCCCGGCCCGCTCCCCGTCCGCGCCCCTGCCCGTGCCCGTATCCGCGCCCGTCTCCGCTGCCATCCGCGCCTCCCCGTGGTGTCGTCCCGTCAGAGATCATCCGACGGCGCGGTGAGCGGCCGCACACCGGGGTACGGGGGCGGGGCCTGATGTCCGGTCAGTCCACCGGCGGGAGGTTCTTGAGCGCGTCGACGCCGCGGTGGCCGGGCTCGGTGCCCGCCACGATGATCACGTCGGCGGCCGAGTTGTCGGTCCGCAGCGGCAGGATGGCCCGGTAGGCGGGCGAGTCGTACCAGGCGTGCGCGCTGGCCGGGTCCGGGAAGGCGATGATGATGGTGTCGCCCGTCCAACTGCCCTCCTTCACCTCGTACGGGTCGCCGTGGACGAGGAACCGTCCGCCGAACGCGTCGAGGGTGTCGTCGATCCGCCGGAGGTACTCGGCGATCTGCGGGCCGAACCGGACCTCGCGCAGCCGGGCGACGGCGTAGGCGGTCATGGCGTCCTCCATGGTTCGTGGGCGGTTGCGGTGTGTGCTCCACGGTAGGCGGGGGCGCCCCGGCGCCGCATCAGTCACCCATCGGTAGGCCCTCCCGTGGAGGCGACCGGGGGCCGGTGGACTCAGGCCATGTGCGCATGCTCGTCCAGGAGTTCGGCGACCACCTCCAGGTCGGCGGCGACCCGTGCCGGGTCGGTGCCGAGGTGGTCGACCGCGACCAGCAGCGCCTTCCAGAGCGCCCATCCCCGGGCCCTCGCCCACGTCCCGTCGTCCTGGGCGACGGCGTGCCGGAACGCCTCGCGGCTGCGGCCGGAGAACATCGTCCAGGCGATGACCAGGTCGCACGCCGGATCGCCGACGCCGGAGGTCCCGAAGTCGATGACGGCGGCCAGCCGCCCGTCGGCGACCAGCAGGTTGCCGGCCGCGACGTCGCCGTGGAACCACACCGGCGCCCCGCGCCACTGCGCCGCCAGGGCGGCGTCCCAGACCGCGGTGGCCCGGTCCATGTCGATCAGGCCGTCCAGCGCGGCCAGGCAGCGCCGGGTCTCCTCGTCGTAGTGGGCCGGCGGGGCGCCCCGGTGGAAGCTGTGCGGCCCGGCGGACGGGCCTCCGGCCGCATCGCAGCGCTGCAGCGCGCGGACGAAGCCCGCGACGGAGACGGCGAATTCGGGCAGGTCGTCGATCCGTCCCCGTTCGGCGCTCTCACCCGGCAGCCAGCCCCGCACGGACCACGGGAACGGATACCCCTCCCCCGGCTCGCCCACGGCCAGCACGGCCGGGACGGCGACCGGCAGCCCCGGTGCCAGCCTGGGCAGCCAGCGGCACTCCTTGGCGACCGCGGGCACGTACCCGGCGGCCGTCGGCAGCCGGACCGTCATCTCCGGTCCCAGCCGGTACGTCCGGTTGTCCCACCCGTCGACCTCCACCGGTGTCACCGGCAGACCGCTCCACTGCGGGAACTGGGCGCGCAGCAGACGCCGCACCAGCTCGGCGTCGATACCGGCACGGCCGTCAGGGGGAAGAGCGGAGGGGAGGGGAGCCATCCCCCGATGGTCGCCCCGCGCCACCGCGGCCCTCAACCGGGTTTCCGCCCCGGCCGCGGCCGCTGGAGGCACCGGACCGCCCCGGTCCTGCGACCGGACGGGGACCGCACCGCCCGGCTGTCGGAGGGGCGTGGAACAGTACCCGCCATGGATGCGAGCATGCACGGCGCCCGGCTCATCGACCAGGTGATCGAGATCGTCGGCCGGGACGGCTGGGACACCACCGACGCGCCCGACATCGACACCGCGGTCCCGCTGCCGCCGGACGTCCTGGACGCCCTGACCCTGCCCGACGGTCGGCCCCTGCCGCCGAGCCTGCGCCGCTGGCTCGCGTTCGACGCCTCCTGGCTCGCGGCGATCGGCTGGTACGCGGACCCGGCGGCCCCGCGGTTCGACGCGGGGACGCTCTCCGCGACCGTGGCCAGGATGTTCGAGTTCGGGCCGGCCGACAGTGTCTGGCGGGACTCCTTCGCCGAGTTCGAGACCCTGCTGCCGGGGCTGTGCCTGCCGCTGGTCGGCGGCTGCGACTCCCGCCGCTTCCTCTACCTCGGCGAACCGGACTCCCACGGCGAATACCCCGTCCTGGTCGCCGACATGGACGACATCCCGTACGTCGGCGTCGAGTACCCGGGTCTGGACGTCTACCTCGCGGTCGAGGCCGGCCTGGCCCTCGACGACACCGACGCCTGGGACGACCCCGCCGAACACCCCGAGTACGGCCCCCGCATGCAGCAGCACGCCATCCAGACCGGCCTCGGCCCCGAAGGCCTGGAGATCCACGAGCTGTACGCGGACGAGGAGATCTGAACCGGGGCGGCGATGCTCCTGCCTACCCGCTGCTGACGACCACGGGCCTCGACGCGTCCTCGTCCTCCGCGCTCAGCCACCAGGTGGCGGCCGTCCACTCCGCCCGCCGGTCGGCGGGCTCCAGCACCGGCGGCTCGTCGGCCACCTCGGCGATCCACGTCAGGAGCACCCCTGAAGTATCCCGACGAGGCCCGGGCGCCGAACGCTCGGGCCCTTGCTCCGCAGGGCCGGCGGTCGGAGCGTGCTCCGACCCGAGTGCCGGTCAGTGGCCGCCGAGGCTCCAGGCGATGGTGGAGAGGGTGGCCATCGACAGCAGGGTGGATCCCAGGACGGACTCGCGGGCCAGCGCGGTGTTCCGGTTGTACTCGCGGGCGTAGGTGAAGACGTTCTGCGCGGTGGGAAGGGCGGAGAGCAGGACGACGGCGAGGAGTTGGTGCGGCGGCAGGTGGAGGAGCAGTGAGCCGACCGCCAGCGCGGTCAGCGGCTGGACGACGGTCTTGATGGCGACCGCCACGCCGGTCTCCGCGGTGAGGCCGGTCACGGGTGCGGCCCGGCGGCCGTGCAGCGACATGCCCAGGGTCACCAGCGCGGTCGGCACCGCGGCGGCGCCCAGCAGGTCGAAGGAGTGGCCGAGGACGGCGGGAAGGTGCAGGCCGGTCGCCGACAGCAGCGCGCCGAGCCCGGCGCCGAGGATGATCGGGTTGCGCAGCGGCAGCAGCACCGCCCGGCGCACCCGCGCGGCGGCGCTCCGGGTGGTCCCGGTGCCGGCGTCGAGGGCCGACAGGACGATCGGGGTGACCACCAGGACCTGGAAGAGCAGCACGGGTGCCACGAAGGACGCGTCGCCGAGCACCTGGACGGCCACCGGGATGCCCAGGTTGCCGGAGTTGACGTAGCCGGCCGCCATGCCGCTGATGGCCTGGTCGGCGGGCTCGCGGCCGAAGAGCCAGCGGCCCGCGGCCAGGCCCAGGCCGGACGCGATCACGGTCCCGGCGACGAAGGCGACCATCGAGGAGTTGGCGAACGCGCCGAGCGGCGTCCGGGCCACCATGGTGAACAGCGCCGCGGGCATGGCCACATGGAAGACGAACCGGCTCAGCACCTGTTCCGCCGGCGCGCCGAGCAGGCCGGTCCGGCCGACCAGGTAGCCGATCGCGGTCAGGATCCAGATCGGGGCGAACGCGGCGACGAGCGGCTGCAGGGTGGGCATCGGACCTCGGACCTCGGTCGGGCACGGTGGATCGGCCGGGGCCCGGGATCGCCGCGCCCCCCGGCATTCAACCAGTCGGCCCGGACCGGCCCGCCGGGACCTGCCCGCGGCCGCCGGACGGCACCCGCCGGCCGGGGCCGCCGAACCGGGGACGGGCCGGGACCACCCGCGCTAACCTGCCTACCTGACTGACCATCAGGAGGCTGTGATGAAGCGGACGGATCCGGACTACCCCGGGCTGTGCGAGGCCGCCGTACGGATCCTGCGGGAGCGGGCCGGCGCCGGCCGGGACATCTCCTACGGCGAGTTGAGCGCCGCGCTCGCGGAGCAGGGCTTCACCACCGTGACACCGCACCGCGGCATCATGACGTACCTGCTCGAGGACGTCTGCCTCCACGAGAACGCGGACGGCGGCGCGCCGATGCTCTCGGCGATCGTGGTCAACAAGGCGAGCCGGGAGCCGTCCGGGCAGTTCTCCGTCCTGGCGCGCCGGCTGCCGTTCGCCCGCCCGGCCGAATGGACGTGGCAGGACGAGCAGCGGGCCCTGTTCGCCCGGTACGCCGTCTCCTGAACGGTGCCGCCCCGCGGGCGGGGGCCCCCCCCGGCGGCGGCGGTCCCCGGGCGGCGGCCCCCCCGCGGGGGACCCGGCCCCCCGGGGACAAGGGGGGCCCCCCATAC
>NZ_JBHWBW010000040.1:0-24625 GCF_042735675.1 Kitasatospora sp. NPDC059571 | reverse complement strand
CGGGGAGCGCCGCGGGGGGCCCGGGCGCCGCCGTCACCCGTATAGGCGGCGCGGCCCCCCGGGGGGGCGCGCCCCCCGGGCGGCCGGCGGCGGTCCCGGGGCGGCGGCACCCGCGAGGGGTACCGTGCACCCGTGATCAACGGTGCGCACCTCATCGTGTACAGCCGGGACGCCGAGGCGGACCGCGCCTTCCTCCGGGACGTCCTCGGCTGGCCCCACGTCGACGCCGGCCACGGCTGGCTGATCTTCCGGCTGCCGCCGGCCGAGGTGGCGGTCCACCCGGCCGACGTCCCGGCGCAGGAGCTGTACCTGATGTGCGACGACCTCGCCGCCACGGTGGACGAACTGACCGAGAAGGGCGTGGAGTTCACCCAGCCGGTGACCGAGGAACGGTGGGGCCTGCGCACCGCGCTGCGGCTGCCGGGCGGCGGCGATCTGGGACTCTACGAGCCCCGCCACCCCACCGCCGTCCAGCTCTGACGGCCGGCTGCCCCTGGTGCAGCCGGACGGGCGCGTCCACCGGATTCGATGCCGCTCAGTCGGTCCCGGCCGTACGCCCGAGACCCTTCTCGGCCTCCTCGATCATCCACCGGTTCGGGATCCGGGTGCCGATCTCCAGGGTGTGCGCATAGTGCTTCCGCGCCAGCGGGAGATCACCGGCGCGCTCCTCGCACCTGGCCAGGTTCGACAGACTCCATCCGGCCAGTTCATCCGCACCTGCCTCCAGGGCGAGGCGCGCAGCGGTCGCGTAGTGCTCCTTCTCCCGGTGGGCATCTCCGTCGTGCGCCGCCAACTCGGCCAGCTTGTGGTGGGTCCAGCCCGCCGCCCCGGCGCAGCCGTGCTCCTCCGCCACCGCCACGGCCCGCCGGAAGTAGTCCTTCGCCGCCTCGTTGTCTCCCCGTGTGCGCCTGTACTCGCCGATGTTGTGCAGGCTCCAGGCCTTGAGGGGTGGATGCTCCGTCTCGTCGGCGATGCGCGCGGCGCGGGTGAAGAACCGCATGGCCGTCTCCGGGTCGCCGGCGCGCCAGCGGCAGGAACCGATGCCGTCCCAGGCCCAGCCCTCCTGCAGCCTGGCGTGCTGCCGGATCGCCAGATCGAGAGCCGACCAGTACCCGTCCTCGGCGCGCTCCGGTTCGCCCCCGTCGCGGTCCCGGGTCGCCCGACCGAGCAGGCCGTCGATCTCGGCCAGACCCGACTCGGCCGCCTCCAGGCCCTCCACGATCTCCCTCAGGGTGGCGGCTGCGACGGGCGCCGCGGGGCGCTCGGCCGGGTCGGGCCGCATCAGCTGACCGATCAGCGGTGCCAGGGCGGCGGCCCTGCGCATCGGTTCCGGGCCCCCGTCCCTGACCGCCAGGGCGATCCGGAACCAGGAGTCGCCGGGGAACGGGAGCCGCCCTTCGACGGCGCAGTAGAGCGTCACGCCGAGCGACCACATGTCCGACGCCGGGGAGGACGACCCGTCGTCGAGCTGCTCCGGGGCCATGAACTGCGGTGTCCCCGGCGCGGAGCCCGCGGCCGTGAGGGTGACCTCGTCCGGCACCGTGGCGATCCCGAAGTCGGCGACCACCGCCCGGTCGTCCGCCAGGAGGATGTTGGCCGGCTTGATGTCCCGGTGGACCACACCGGCCGCATGCGCGACGGCCAGGGCGGCCGCAACCTGCGCACCGATCCGCGCCGCCTCCACGACCGCGAGCGGTCCTGACTCGAGGGCCTCCCGGAGGGAGCGGCCCTCCACGTACTCCATCACCATCCACGGCAGGCCGCTGTGATCGGAGAACTGGTCGAACACGGTGACGATGCCCCGGTGGTTGAGGTTCCCGGCCGCACGCGCCTCCCGCACGGCCCTCGCCACGAGGACCTCGTGCTCCTCGGCCGGCGATCCGTCAGGGACGGTGAGCCGCTTGAGCACCACACGGCGGCGGAGATGCGCGTCGTACGCCAGCCAGGCCTCGCCCTGGCCCCCCGCCCCCAGCCTGCGGTCCAGCCGGTACCGGCCGGCGACTTCCTGGACAGTCCTCGGGTGCGTCATGAACCCACGTAAGCACACCGCGGGCCACCCGCACAGCCGTCCCCCGAAGGTCGGGACGGGCGCGCTGTCATGTGGTCACCACGGCGGCCCGGCACGGCGGCCGAGCGGCGGGGCGCCCGCACCCGACGGCTACATCGGGCCGATCTCCTGCAGGAGCGCCCAGCCGAACCGCAGGTAGAGGCGCCGGCCGGTCCGGGCCTCCGTCGCCGCCCATGTCTCGTAGTGCCCCCACACGTCGATCTCCTCGACCTGTTCGAAGCCCGCGGACAGGTCGCTCTTCAGGAAGCTCCACGGGGTCGGCGCCGAGGCCACCCCCGCCCTCCGGTCACCGGCGGGCCCGGAACGAACGAACCCGGCCCGGGAGAGCGCGAATCCGGACGGGTCGTAGGCCACCTCGAACAGCAGACCGGGCCAGGCCGGCAGCGCGTACCGCACGAGTTCGGCGCCGCCCTCCGTCGGGTCGACGGCCTCGTCGGCGGCGGCGGCGTCTGCCCGGGCATCGGCGAGGACGGCCTTCAGCCGGTCGGCCATCCCGGGCTGCGGGCGGAGGAGGTCCGCGACGAGCGCGGCCCGCTCACCCATCGTGCCCTCGTCCGCCCCGAGCGCCCGGAGGGCCGCCTGCCGCAGCTCGCCGGGCGCCTCCATCGTGCTGAGCAGGTACAGCTGAACATCGGTGATCCCGAGGCGGTTCGCCGAGATCGACACGCTCTCTCCCGTTCTCTTCGCTGACTGTCGGTGGTCGTCCGGCTGTTCCGCCCGCCGCGGCACGGTCACCGGGGTTCGAGATGGAGGCCCGTCCCGCGGAACGAGATCGAACCCCGCCGTGGGATGACCGTACCTGCGTGGTCGACCTCGAACCACGCGCCGACCTGGAGCTGGGTCGGCAGGACCGCGAGGTTGCCGTTGGGCAGCGGGTCCATCCACACGCCGCCGCTCGATCCGAACGCCGTCCGGGCCGCCGCGTCCGTCGCCTCGGCCGCCCCGCGCTGGTCGAAGCCGCGCGCCGTCACCTCGTTGGCGATGTGCGTGAGCTGGCCGCTGCCCCGGGGGATGCCCCGGGTCGCGTGGCCGATGCTCTCACCCTCTTCGACGGGGTTGCGGCCGCCGGTCCCGCCGTGGTGCGGGGAGAGCCCCAGCGGGTCCGCCCACGTGTGGGGATTGCGGACGTAGGCGTCGGGATTGGGTGCGGGGGTCAGGCCCAGCGGGTCCGGTGACGCGTAGCGCGCGGTCTCGGGGTCGTAGTAGCGGTGGACGTTGTAGTGGAGGCGGCTCTCCGGGTCGAAGTACTGACCGGGGAAGCGCAGCGGGATGTACGTCGTGCTGTCGTTGGGCCAGCTGGTGTTGCCCCAGACGGTCGACGTGGCCCGCCAGGCGATGGTCTCGGTGACCGGGTCGACCAGCTCCGTGGGGGTGCCGACCAGGTCGGTGACGATGGCGAAGAACCGCCGGTCGATGTGGTCCTGGCTACCGCCGTCGGCCGCCGGGGTGGTGATCGTCTCGCTCTGGGCGACCGGGTGCAGGCCGCGGTGGTCCCAGCTGAGGGTGTGCGGGCCGGGCAGTTCGGGCGAACGGGTGGTCTGCTCGGCGAGCGACGGCCCGTCCCAGGTGAAGTCGGTCTGCTCCTCGACGGTGGCGCCGTCAGCGCCGAGCCGCTGCTTGGCGATGCGCCGGCCGAACGGATCGTAGAGGTAGCGCCAGTGGACGCCGTCGGGGGTGGTCACCCGGACGAGGCGGTCCTCGGCGTCCCAGGTGTAGCGCCAGGTGTCGGGCTTGTGCGAGAGCCTGGTCTTCTGCCGGAGGACCGTCCGGCCGGCGGCGTCGTACTCGTAGCGGATCCGGCCGGCCGCGACCAGCTGCGAGCCGGCGTAGGACCGGGCGCCCAGCGCCGCGCGGGTGGCCCCGGTGGCCGGCCAGTCGGCCTCGGTGACGTTGCCCTCCGCGTCGTAGGCGTAACGCTCGGACCAGTGCGCCGAGTCGACCGCGGTGATGCGCCCGGCGGCATCCAGGTCGAACGTCCGGAGGCCGTTGAGCCTATCGTCCACACCGACCAGGCCGCCGTCCGCGCGGTAGGTGTAGCTGCGCTGCTGGAGGACCGAGCGACTGCCCTGCAGGGTCTGGCCGCTGAGCCGGTGGCAGCTGTCCCAGGTGCTCGCCAGCGTCACCGTCGAGCCGATGACGCGGCCCAGCTCGCGGTCGAGTGCGTCGTACGTGAAGTCCACCGAGCCGAGCGGCGTGGCGAGGCCGGTCGGCCGACCCGCCCCGTCGTAGCTCCAGGCGCTGACGTGGCCGCCGGGGGTGGTCCGGCGCGTGGGTCGGCCCAGGACGTCGCGGGTGAACGTCAGGCTGCGTCCGTTGACCGTCTCGGCCAGCAGGTTGCCCAGCGCGTCGACGGTGCGCACGACCTCGACGCCGGGCCCCGACGCGGCGGTCAGGTGCCCGGCGCCGTCGTAGGTGTAGGTGGTGCGTCCGTCGTCGGAGTCCTTGACCGTGGTGCGACCGAGCAGGTCGTAGCCGTACGCGGTGCGCCGGCCGAGGGCGTTCGTCCGTGCGGCGACCTGCCCGGCGGCGTCCCGCTCGTAGCCGACCGAGCGGCCGTGGAAGTCACTCTCCCCGATGAGCCTGCCGGCCGGGTCGTAGCGGTAGTTCCAGACCTGGCCGTGTGCGTTGGTGACGGCCACCACCTGCATGTCGGCGTCGTGGGTGAAGGTGTGGCGGGCGCCGTCGGGGCCGGTCCTCGCGGCGAGGGTCTCGAAGTGGGTGTACTCGAAGGTGCTGATCCGGCCGAGCCGGTCGGTGTGGGTGAGCATGTTGCCCTCACCGTCGTACGTCCACGACTCGGTGCTCCCGTCGGGCGCGGTCCGCGACGCGAGGCGCCCCTCGGTCGTCCAGGACGCCCTGACGACACCGCCCTGGGCGTCGACGACGGCGGACACGCGGCCGAACGCGTCGCGCTCGTAGCGCGTCACGGCGCCGGTCGGATCCGCGACCTCGACCGGCAGCCCGGCGGCGTCGCAGGTCAGCCGGGCGGTGTGGCCGGTGGCGTCGGTGACGGTCCGCAGATGGCCGAGCTCGTCGTACCTGTAGCCGGTGACCGCCCCGTTCGGGTCGGTCAGCGAGGTGCGGCGACCGGATCCGTCGAAGCCCTGACGCCAGATCACTCCGCCCGGTTCGGTGATGAGGGTGGGGAGGCCGAGGCCGTCGAGGTAGGTGGCGGTGGTCCGTTCGCCGTCGGGGCGGGTGATGCAGATGAGGTCGCCGGCGCCGTCGTACTGGTAGCGGGTGGTGCGGCCGAGGGGGTCGGTCTCGGTGAGGAGGCGGTCGTAGGCGTCGCGTTCGTAGTGGGTGGTGTGGCCGAGGGGGTCGGTGATCGCGGTGATCTGGGCGTGGTCGTTGACGGTGTAGGTGGTGGTGTGGCCGAGGGCGTTGGTCTCGGTGTGGGTGCGCAGGCCGGTGGCGGGGTCCCGGTCGCCGTAGGTGAAGTGGAAGCGCAGGTAGCCGTCGGTGCCGCCCTCGTCGACGACCCGGTCGAGGTGGTCGTAGGTGTAGCGGTACTGGGAGTTGTTGCGGTCGGTCCAGGAGAGCATGCGGCCGCTCGCGTCGTTGGCGAAGCGCATGGGCTTGCCGGAGGAGTTGTACACGCTGGTGAGGTGGCCGTCGGTGTAGCCGTAGCGCATCAGCATGGCGTCACCGCCGGTGTCGGTGGCGTTGGCCAGGCGCAGGGCGGTGATGCGGTCGGCGTCGACGGTGACCAGGAGCTTGTAGCCGCCGGAGTGGGTGATCGAGGCCGGGACGCCGTCCGGGTCGTAGGCGAGGGTGTAGTGGCGGCCGTGGCGGTCGCGGACGGTGGTGAGCAGGGCCTCGCCACCGTCCGGGGCGGGGGTGAACTCCTTGACCAGGCCGGTGGACCGGTCGGTGACCGTGTAAAGGCCGCTGTCCGGGTGGACGTCGAGTTCGTGGCGGGAGCCGGCCGAGGCGAACACCGGGTCGCCGGGCTCGGGGTGGGGGTAGGCCTGGGTGATGCGGTCCGGGCGGACGTGGACCACGCCCTCGCCGTCGATCTCCAGGCGCTCGTCGAAGGTACAGACCCAGCGCGGGCCCATCCACCGCCCGGCGAGGTAGCCGGAGTCGAAGCCGCGGGTGAACTCCAGCGGCAGCGAACCGGGCAGCGACGCGTCGACCTGGTCGATGTACATCCGCCCCGTCGCCATGTCGACCGGCTCACCACCACCGCACCGGGTGTCCTGCGGACGCCCCTCGGTCCGCGGGCTGCGCACCTGCTCCCGGCCCCGCCCGCGCGGATGCGAACCGCCACCGCGGCCACCGCCGCCGCCGGAGCGCGGGTGGGGCAGGCCCTTGCCGCCCTCGCCGTGCAGGACATTCTCCAGATCCTTCGCGTGCTTGGCGTCGATCTCCCGGGTGTTCCTCGCGACCTCGGTCAGATTGTCACCGGCCTGCTTGTACAGCTTGTGCACGGCCTTGCCCGCATCCTCCGCGAGCGTCTTCCCGAGCTTCTGCGCCCCGTGCTCCAGCGCCTTGACGATCCGATTGCTCATGCGAGGCCCACCCCCGCGGGTCGGCAACGGAGGACCGGCACGGACGACACCGCCACACCCGACACGCCGACCGCCATGCCAACCTCCCCCGTCGCGAACGTCACCGTCGACGCCCCCTGACTCAAGGATGCAGCGACATGGGCAAAGGTTCCAATTTCATTGACGGGCAGTCATCAGCTCCTGTGCACAGCTCGAATGGCCGCCGTGCCGTGCGTCATCGCCGGCGGACCTGCGGCGGTCGACGCCACTCCGGCCCGCGCCCCACGCCCGCTCCGGGCCGCAGCACCTCGCCCGGTCGCGGCACCGACACACCGCCCACGACCCGCCCGGCCCGCTGTCGTCACCGGTTGTGATCGGCCGAACCCGTTGACGCCCCCGGTGGCATTCCGTAGGGTCGCGGCCCGTGGACGCCGGTCGGTGATCCGGACATGTCGACCTGCTGTCGGCAACCGGGCCGCCGTCCCCTCGCCGGACGGTCCACAGAGGTGCCGACCGCCGTGCCCCCGTGCCGATTTCACGGGCCCCGGCGGCCGATGCCCCTTCCTGCGCGCCGAGCCGCCATCAGCGGTCCCGGTCGGCGCGGTCCGGCGTCCCATGAGCAAACCCACTCAGCAAGGGATGTGCCAGTGACCGGTTTCTCGAGGCCCAGGGTTTCCGCCCTGGGTGTGGTCTGCACCGTGCTGCTGTCGGGTTGCTCCTCGGGCATCCTCGGCGCCGGAACGGACGTCACGGTCGTGATCGGCGTCGACGGTCCGCTGACCGGGCAACTCGCCGACCTGGGGATCGGTATCCGGAACTCCGCCGAGCTGGCCATCGCCAAGGCCAATGCCAAGAACACCGTTCCGGGCGTGACGTTCGTGCTCGACGCGAAGGACGACGTGGCGGACGAGCAGAAGGCCAAGGCCAACGGCGAGGCGTTCGCCGCCGATCCGCGGGTGATGGGCGTGGTCGGCCCGCTGACCTCCTCCGGCGCGTTCCTGATGGCACCGGTGATGGCGCAGGCGGGACTCGCCGAGGTCTCCCCGTCCAACACCTCTCCGGCACTGACCTGGGGCACCGACTACCGCGCCAACGGCAAGAAGCGCCAGTACCCCACGTACTTCCGGACGGTCACCACGGACGCCGTCCAGGGCCCGCTGCTGGCCCGCTACGCGCACAGCCGACTGCAGGCCGAGCGCGCCGCCGTGGTCAGCGACACCAAGGCCTACGGCAGCAACCTCGCCGCCGAGTTCGCGACCGCCTTCGAGGGGGTCGGCGGCAAGGTGGTGTACCGGACGACGGTGAAGCCGGGCACCACCGACTTCTCGAAGATCGCCCAGCTGATCGCGGCGCAGGAACCCGACATCGTCTACTACGGCGGCGAGCACCCCGAGGGCGGACCGCTCGCCGCGGCGCTCAGGGCCGCCGGGGTGAAGGCGCCGCTGGCCGGCGGCGACGGGCTGCACACCGACGGCTTCATCAAGGCCGCCGGTGCGGCCGCCGACGGTGACCTCGCCAGCCAGCCCGGCATCTCCGTCGAGAACCTCGCCTCGGCCTACGGATACGTCGACGCCTACAAGGCCGCGGGCTACAAGGAGGAGCCCGGCCCGTTCGGCCCGTACGGCTACGACTCCACCTGGGCGGTGATCCAGGCGGTCGGCAAGGCCCGGGAGGCCAACGCGGACCTCACCGGCGCCGCACTCCGCAAGGCCGTCGCGGACGCACTGCAGAACGTCTCCTTCTTCGGCGTCACCGGCGACGTCTCCTTCGACGAGTTCGGCGACACCCACAACCAGGTCGCCTCGATCTACAAGGTCTCGAACGGCGCCTGGGCCTCCATCGTCCCGTTCGGCCGCCTGCGCGACTTCTGACCGCTCCGGGGGACGCCCGGGCGCGCGGTCACCGGAGCCGCCGGCCGCCGGCCGCCGGACGGGTCGACCCGGCCCGATCGCACGGGGCCGCCGGCCGCACGAGCCGCGGTCCGGCCGCGCCCGGCTTCCCGATCCGCGGGAGAAGGCGCCGCGGGGCGGCCCCGGGCGGCTCGACACGGAGGTGAACGGGCGGACGGGCGCACGGGCGAACGGGCGCACGGAGATGCAGCCGGCGCGGTTCCGGGTGCCCGTATGCTGCTGGGGTGAGCGGCAAGGCGGGAAGCAGGGGCGCAGGTCGGCCGAGGTCGGCGGAGAAGGAGGCGGCGATCCTCCGGGCCGCCCTGGAACTGCTCGCCTCCCAGGGCTACACCCGGCTGACGCTCGACCAGGTGGCCACTGCGGCCGGGGTCAGCAAGTCGACCATGTTCCTGCGCTGGAAGACCAAGGCCGACCTCCTCACCGCGGCACTGGAGTCCGCACGGATGGCCGACGCCCCGCCCCTCACCGGGGACGTCCGGGCCGACCTGGTGGCGATCCTCGACGACTTCGCGGCCACGGTCGAGCGGGTCCGGGGCATGTCGCTGATCGGCACCTGCCTGGCCGAGGAGGCCCACACGCCCGAACTGCTGGCACTCCTGCGCGAGCGCACCGTGCTGCCGCGCAGGGCGCTGCTGCGCGAGGTCCTCCTGCAGGCCCGGGAGGCGGGCCGGGTACGCGCCGACGCGGACGTCGAGGCGGCGGTCTCCGCACTGCTCGGCCCGTTCTACGCCGACTACATGGCGGGGCGCGGCGGACGCGGCGACTGGGCCGCCAAGGCGGTCGACCTGGTGCTCGCAGGCCTGCGCCCGGTCGACGACTGACCCCCGGCCCGGCGGCCGACCGGCGGCGACCACCCCTGCCCGGGGCCCTCGGACCGATACCCGGACGGGAGGACCACGGGCCGGGGACGGATCGCGCCCCCATGACCGGACCGGCCGACCGGGCAGTTCCCCGACCACGGCCGCTCCGCGGCCGGCCCGTGGCGCACGCGCGGCGCCGGCCGCAGCGGTCGGCCGCGGAGACCTGCGACGCCGCGACATCCCCTCCCTCGATGGGGTGCGGCCCGCGGCCGCCCAGTTGCAATACCGAACGGGTCGGTTTACTTTTATGGCAGGGAGGCCGCCCCGGCATCCACGTCTCTGAAGAGGACCCGTCCCATGCGCTACGCCATCCTCGGAACCGGCATGGTCGGCCGGACCATCGCCGCCAAGCTCGCCGCCCTCGGACACGAGGTCGTCATCGGCACCCGCGACCCGCAGACCACCCTGGCCCGTACCGAAGCGGACGCCATGGGCACTCCCCCGTTCGCCCGGTGGCAGCAGGACCACCCCGGGATCGCGCTGGCGACCTTCGCCGATGCCGCCGCCCGGGCCGACATCGTGGTCAACGCGACGTCCGGTGCCGGCGCCCTCCCCGCTCTGGAGGCGGCCGGCGCCGACAACCTGAACGGCAAGGTGCTGCTGGACATCGCCAACCCGCTGGACTTCTCCCGGGGCATGCCGCCCGTCCTCGACCCGGTCAACACCGACAGCCTCGGCGAGGAGATCCAGCGAGTCTTTCCCGACCTCAGGGTCGTCAAGACCCTCAACACCATGAACTGCCTGCTCATGGTCGACCCCGCCCGCGTCCCCGGCGAACACAACGTCTTCGTCTCGGGCAACGACACCGACGCCAAGAAGGCCGCCACCGAACTGCTGGTCTCCTTCGGCTGGCCGGAGAAGGACATCATCGACCTCGGCGACATCACCACCGCCCGCGGCACCGAGATGCTGCTCCCGATCTGGCTGCGCCTGTGGGGAGCCCTCGGCCACGCCGACTTCAACTTCCACATCGCTGGTGCCCGCACCGGCTCCTGACCCACGGACGGGCCGCCGGCTGCCGGCGGCCCGGGGCCGGTCCCCGGGAGCGCCACCCGCACGCCGAGGCGGCGGCGCACGCCGACCGCGTACGGAGCGGCGGGCGGGCACCGCGCGCCGCCGCGTGTGGACCGGACGTGTGGTCGCGGACGGACGGGCGGCGGATGGCGCCGGCTCTGCCGCCGCGGCCCCCTATCGTGGCCGGGGCACGGAGGAACGGAGTGCGGGTGTGAGCGAGCCGGCTATCGACTACAGGGCGGTCTTCCAGGCGCTGCCCGGGATGGTGGCGCTCCTGACGCCCCACCTGGTGTACGCGGACGCGAACGAGGACTTCCTGCGCTACTCCGGCCGCACGCGTGACGAGCTGATCGGGCACTACCTGTTCGACGTCTTCCCCGACAACCCGAACGATCCCGCCGCCACCGGATCCCGGAACCTCCAGGCATCCCTGCACCGGGTGCTGGCAGACGCGGAACGCGACACCATGGCGCTGCAGCGGTACGACGTGCAGTCGCGCGAACGCCCGGGCGAATGGGAGGAACGGTACTGGAGCCCGATCAACGCACCGGTCCTGGACGGCGACGGCCGTGTCGTGCTGCTCGTCCACCGGGTGGAGGAGGTCACCGAGCTGATCCGCGCCCGTGGACGGGCGGCGGGCGACCGGGCCCGGGTCCTGGAGGCCGAGCTGTACACGCGGTCCCGGGAACTCCAGGAGGTCAACGAGCGGCTCCGGCAGTCCCACGCCCGCGAACGGGAGGTCGCGCTCGCACTCCAGGCTGCGATGCTTCCCGCCCCCCGGCTGACCGATCACCAGCAGGCCGCGGTCCGCTACCGGCCGGCGGTCGGCGCGCTGAACGTGTGCGGTGACTGGTACGACCTGGTGGAGCTCCCCGGCGAGCGCACGGCGGTGGCCGTGGGCGACGTGGTGGGCCACGGCCTGGCCGCCGCGGGCGTCATGGGCCAGCTGCGCAGCGCACTGAGCGCGGCCTGCCTCGTCTCGGCTGGACCCGCAGAGGCACTCGAGGTCCTCGGCCTGTACTCCCGTTCGGTCGCGGGGGCGGAGTCCACCACCGCGGTGTGCGTACACATCGACTGGACTGCCCTCTCCCTGACGTACAGCAGCGCCGGCCACCCCCCGCCCGCCCTGCTGCGCGGCGACGGCACTGTCGTGTTCCTGGACGGGGCCACCGACCCTCCGCTGGGTGCCCGCCCCGAGCACGTGTCCCGCCCCCAGGCCGGGCAGCCCTTCGCCGACGGGGACACCCTCGTGCTCTACACCGACGGTCTGATCGAGCGCCGCCACGAGGACATCGACGCGGGACTCGCCCGCCTGGCCCGGTCCCTGACCGCCCACCGCACGCTGGCGCCGGAGCAGCTGGCCGACGCCCTCCTGGTCGACCTGCTCCCCGCGGCCGGTGCGACCGACGACACCGCGCTGGTGGTCATCCGCCTGTAGCCCTCCGACCCGGTCCGCGGCCCACGGGTGAGGGCCGGGGCGACCGGACCGCGTCAGCGCACCGCGTGCAGGCCGGGGGTGTCGTCCGTCCGGTGGTCGAGGAGGCTGGTCACGTCCACGACCCCGTCCACGGCCCGGCACAGCCGCACGAGCACCGACACCAGTGCGCGGCGCTCGACCGTGCCGGTGAGGGTGACCCGGCCCTCGCTGACCCGGACGTCGATGCCGTCCGGCGACAGACCCAGGCTGCACCCGAGGACGTCGCGGCGGATCTCCTCCCGGATCGCCCGGTCCCGGCGCAGGAACACGCGCAGCAGGTCGCCCCGGCTGACGATGCCGACCAGGCGTCCGGCCTCGTCGACGACCGGGAGCCGCTTGAGGTGCTCCCGCTGCATCAGACGCGCGGCCTCCACCACGGTCCACTCGGGACGTGCGCAGACCGCCGGGCCGGTCATCAGGCCCTCGGCGGTGGTGGCCCGGCTGCGGAAGCGCTCGCCGGGAGACAGCTGCGCGGTGATCAGCAGCCCGGCCGGGTCCTCCTGGGCGGCCTCGTTGAGCAGCAGGTCGGCGTCGGAGACCAGGCCGATCGGCCGTCCCTCGTCGTCCAGGACGGGCACGGAGCCGATGTCGTAGTCGGCGAGGAGCCGTGCGATCTCCTTGAAGCCGGTGTCGGGCCGTACGTGCACGACGGCCGAAGTCATCAGCTCTCCCACGTTCCGGTGTCGCATGGTCGGCTCGCTCCTTTCGTCGGGCGGCTCCGGTGGACGGCGCCGCCCGGTCGGTACCGGGTTTCTGACGGGCCGGGACCCGGGGTGAAGGACCGCGAGGGCGGGCGCTTCGCCCTGCCCGGTCGCGGTGTTCCACCCTGTCGCCGTGCCCCTGTCCACACTCGCCCGGCCGCCCCGTCCCGCGAAGGGTCGACGGGACCGTACTGCCGGGACCTTCGGCCCGGCCAGACCGGACGCGGCGCCGGACCCGACAGGCCCGTCCGACAGCATCCATGACGGTCCGTCACCTGGAGGACCGAACACAAAGCTCTGCGGAGGCCGTGTCTCCTTGCTCAGACGCTTGTTGAACGGGTCATGGGGAAGGAAGGGGAACGGTCCTCCGTGGGTGGTGTCGAATGACCTGCAGGGGGCGGATCGAGCCGCTGCTGCCGGTCGGGCAACGGCACTTGCGCAATCCCGGACGACTCCCTCCGGACGACCGCGGCCGTCTCCGGGGCACCCTGTTCGTGCTGCACACGGGGATCCGGTGGGAGTGGCTGCCGCCGGAGCTCGGCCTCGGCTCCGGGATGACCTGCTGGCGCCGTCTGCGGGACTGGCACGAGGCCGGCGTCCGGGACCGGCTGCACCAGGTGCTGCTGACGGAGCTGCACCGCTCCGGAAGCTGCACTGGCCCCGGGCCCGGTCGACCGCGTCCCGGATCACCGGGCAGGCTGCGCCCCGTGCCCAGAGGTCGTCGGTGACCGCGTCCAGGACCGGCTCGCAGTCGGCCGCCGCGGTGGAGAAACGCGTGCGCGCGCAGTGCCGCCACCAGCGCACGGCGGGGGTGCTGCACGCCGCCGTCCTGATCGACTCCGCGTCGCGGCGCGCCCAGCGGGCCCACGGCACGGCATGACGGCGCACCGCCGCCGTGCGTCAGCCGGCGCCCGGCGCGGACATCCGCGTCCGGGACGTCGCACGGGCCGCCGGTACCGCGGAGACGACCGCGGCGACGGTGACGGCCGCGACCGCGACCAGGAGGAGCGTCACGGGTGAGGGGGTCTGCGCGATGCCGGCGCCGACGCCGCTGGTACGGCCCTGGAGGTTGATCAGCCGGTCGGACAGCAGCACGCCGAGCGCCGTGCCGGCGATCGTCGCGGTCAGCGCGAGCAGCGCGGTACTGGTGACGATCACCGCGGTGACCTGGCGCGGGGTGAGGCCGATCGCCCGGAGGACGCCGAGGTCGCGGGTGTGGTCGCGCAGTCCGCCGCCGGTGGCGGTGAGGAGTTCGGACAGGCCGATCAGGGCGAGCGCGGCGACGAGTCCGACGGTCACCGGCCGGAGCACGCCGAGCCGGTCGGCGGGGTTGTCGACGGGTCGCACGTCGAGCTGTCCGGCCGTCGCGGCGAGCAGTTCGGCCCGGAGGGCGGTCGGGCTGGTGCCGGCGCGCGGGACCACGCTGTAGTACTGCGGGAGCGGCGGGCCGCCGGGCCCGCCCAGCGCGTCGAGGCCCACCGAGAGGATCTCCCCGTTGTGGTCGGGCTGGATGGTCCGGCCGACGATGTGGAGGATGTGCGGGGTGCCGCCGGCGGTCACCCGCACCCAGGACCCGACGTGGACGTGCATCAGGTCGAGCAGGCCCTGCCCGGCGACGGCCTCGTCGCGTTCGCGGATGCCGCGGCCCTCGGTGACGGCGTACGGGTAGGGCTGCTCCGAGGTGCCGAGGCCACGCACGGTGACGGTGCGGGTCTGGCCGGGGACGAGGGCCTCGACCTCGACGCCGGGGTAGCTGGCGGCGACGCCGGAGGTGCGGTCGATCAGGCTGCGGGCCACGGTGTCGCCGATGCCGTTCGGCCGCGCGGTCAGGACGCCGGCCAGGCCGACCCGCTCGGGGTGCTGCTGGAAGCCGTCGAGCGTGGCCCAGTTCCCCAGGGCGACGGTGATCAGGAGGATCGGGATGGCGAGCCGGCTCACGGTGAGGGTCGCGCGCAGCGGACGGTGGAAGGCGTCCCGGGCTCCCAGGACAAGGGCCGGCGGCAGGTGCACCAGCAGGGCGAGGCGGGCCAGCCGGGACATCCCGGTGCCGGTCAGGTCCGTCCGGAGCGCCGGCGTCGGCGGCACCCGTCCGGCCCGCCAGGCCGGCAGGACGGTGGCCAGGGCGATGCTCAGCACCGCGCCGGCGCCGGTCAGCGCCAGGATGCCGGTGTGCCCGGGCAGGGTCTGCCAGACGGCCATGGACTCGCCGATCCGGCCGGGGAGCAGCGGGCCGAGCAGGCCGGCGGTGCCGGCACCGAGGGCGATGCCGACCAGGGCGAGTGCGGTGTGCTCGTAGAGGAACATCCGGATGATCTGGCCCGGGGTGAAGCCGACCGTCTTGAGGACGGCGATGTCCTGGAGCTGGCCGAGCACCCGGCTGCCGGCGGCGCCGGCCACGGCGAGCGCCGCGGCCAGCAGGGCGGCCAGGCCGAACGTACCGAGCAGGAGCCCGAGCAGCCGGTTGTCCTGGTCCATGGAGGCCCGGACCTGGTTCCAGGTGGAGACCTGGGTGACCTGGTCGCCGCCGAGCGCGGTGACGGCCTGCTGGGCGGTGAAGTCGGCGGCGAGCGGGTCGTCGAGGCGCAGCCCGAGGGCCTCCTCGGTGTGGTCGGCGTCCGGTTCGATCGCGGCGAGGGTGCTGGGCAGCGCCCAGCCGAGGCCGGGCGTCCAGTTGGGGTACCCGCCCTGGTCGGCGGTGTCGGCGATGCCCACGACCTCGACCGTGTGGGAGACGCCGTCGACGCTGCGGATGGTCACGTGATCGCCGCTGCCCGTCCACACCGAGCGGGCCAGGGAGCTCTCCAGCACGATCCCGTCGGGCTTCGCCGGATCCAGCCAGTGGCCGGAGCGCAGCACGGGCCGGGCCACCCTCGACGGCTCGGGGCCGACCCCGCGCAGCTCCAGGGAGACCTTCCCGGTGCTGCGCACCAGGGTGACCGGCGCCGTCCGGTACGGGCCGGCGACCGCGGTGACACCGCCCAGGCGGGTCACGGCGGCCGTGTCGGCCCCGGGGCGGACGTGCAGCCAGACGTGAGCGCCGTTGGACTGCTTGAAGATGCGCTGCCACGGGTTGGCCGCGTCCCGGAGCAGTGCGCTCGCCAGCACGAGCGACATGACCACGACCGCAGTGACCACGGTGACCAGCACCGCCTGGCCCCGGTGGGTGCGGAGATCGGCGACGATCCAGCGAACGACGGCGCGCATCCGTTCTCAGTCTCCCAGCTTGACCACGTCGGCGACCGTCCGCGGTGGGTTTGCCGGCAGTTCCACCGGCGCGTCGTCGGCTATCTCACCGTCGAAAATGCTGATCACACGGTCCGCGGTGCTGGCGACCCGGGCGTCGTGCGTGACCAGCACGATGGTGCATCCGGTGCCGTGGAAGCGGGTGAGCAGGCGCAGCACGTCGCGGGTGTTGCGGCTGTCCAGGTTGCCGGTGGGCTCGTCGGCGAGCAGCAGCCCGGGGTGGTTGACCAGCGCCCTGGCGAGGGCGACGCGCTGCTGCTCGCCGCCCGAGAGGGCGGTGGAGGCGGCCCGCGCCTTGTCGGCGAGGCCGAGATCGCCGAGCAGTTCCTCGCGGCGGGCACGGGCCCGGCGGGCGGGCATGCCGGCCAGCAGCGCGGGCAGCTCGACGTTGTCGGCCACGGTCATGTTGGAGACCAGGTTGGAGGACTGGAACACGAAGCCGACCGAGCGCCGACGCAGCACGGCCCAGCCGGCCTCGCCGAGGCCGTCGACGCGCTTCCCGCCGAGCCAGATCTCACCGCTGTCGGGCCGGTCGAGGCCGCCGAGCAGGTGCAGCAGGGTGGACTTGCCCGCACCGGAGGGGCCCATCACGGCCACGAACTCGCCGCGGTCCACCCGGAGGTCGACGTGGCGGACGGCGTGGGTGGCGGACGCGGCGGTGCGGTGGACCTTCACGAGGTCCTTGACCCAGAGCATGGCCTCCGCGGGTGGTGCGGCGGCCGGGGAGGGGCCCGGACGGCTCACTCGAGTTCCTCCTGACAGCGCTCCAGCCAGTCGAGGTCGGCCTGCAGGTGCAGCATGGCTCCCTCGATCATCAGGTGCGCGATGCGGTTGTTCCGGTCCTCGGACGCGGCGAGCTTCGACAGCCCGCGCATCGCGTTGAGGTAGTGGCGGCGCTGCTGGTTGATCAGAGTGAGCCGGTCCGTCACGCCGGTTGCCGGCGCGAGCACGAGCTTCGCGAAGAACTCGTCGCGGACCTTGGGCGCCTCGGTCGGTTCTGCGAACCAGTCGGCGAGGACCTTGCGGCCCGCGTCGGTGATCTCGTACACCCTTTTGGGGCGCTTGGAGTCGCTGACGTCCTCGCCCTTGATCAGCCCATTCTGCTCAAGTCGGCCCAGAGTGACGTAAATCTGGCCGATGTTCGCCTGAGGATACGCGGCGCCGAAGGTCTGCTCAAGGGCCTGCTTCAGCTCGTAGCCGTGCGCCGGCTCCTTCGCGACAAGTGCAAGCAGCGGTAGGCGCACAGCCGCCCCGCCTCCTCCCAGCATAGATACTCGTCATGCGTCCGGCTGCCGGTCGGGGCCGAACAACCCCAGCTACCAGCCGGTCACTAGTTTCCCCCAGGGCTGCCAGGTATACATAACAGCACTCGTTCGTGGGCGCGGGCGAGAGCGGTGCGCTGGGAGGCACGATGACGATGGCGCGGCTACGGGCCATGCTGCTGGCCGGCGCCCTGCTCCTGGCGGGCTGCAGCCTGCCGGCCGTCTCCGCCACCCCTGGCCCGGGCTCCGACGGCACCGGCCCGGTGACCCTGGCCACCGGCCGCGACCTGACGGGCTACCTCCGCGGCCGCCTGGCGGCGTGGAACGCGGACCACCCCGCCGAGAAGGCGACGCTGATCGAGCTGCCGGAGGCCGCCGACGACGTCCGCGCCCAGATGATCAGCAACCTCCAAGCGAGGAGCAACCGTTACGACGTCCTCAACATGGACGTCGCGTGGACGGCCGAGTTCGCCGCATCCGGCTGGGTCAGGCAGCTCGACCGGCACGACTTCCCGCTGGACAAGTTCCTCCCGCCCGTCATCGACACCGCCACCTACCGGGGCAAGCTCTACGCCGTGCCCTACACCACGAACGCCGGGATGCTCTACTACCGCAAGGACGTCCTCGACCAGGAGCACCTCGCCCCGCCCCGGACGTGGGCCGAACTGGCCGACGAGGCACGGACGGTGGCACCCAGGTACGGCCTGAAGGGCTACGCGGGCCAGTTCCTCCCGTACGAGGGACTGACCGTCAACTACGCGGAGGCCGTGCAGTCGGCCGGCGGCCGGATCCTGACCGGCGAGGGCAGCGGGGTCGCCGTGGACAGTGCGGCGGCGCGGCGCGGACTGGACTTCCTGGTCGGCGGCGTGCGCGACGGCTGGATCCCGCAGGAGGCGCTCTCCTTCAAGGAGGAGGAGTCCCGGCGGGCCTTCCAGGACGGCCGGTACCTCTTCCTGCGCAACTGGCCGTACGTCTACGACTCCGCCCAGGCCCCGGGATCCGCGGTCGCCGGCAGGTTCGGGGTGGTCCCGCTGCCCGGGCCCGACGGGCCGGGCTCCAGCACGCTCGGCGGCTCCGATCTGGCGGTGAGCACGTACTCCGGGCACGCCCGGTCCGCGCAGCGGCTGATCCAGTACCTGACCGGACTGGACAACCAGCGGCAGGTACTGCTGCAGGGCTCCCTGCCGCCCGTCTGGGCGGAGCTGTACAGCGACCCGGAACTGGTGCGGCGCTTCCCGTACCTGCCGGTGCTCCGGCAGAGCCTGCTGTCCGCCGGACCGCGGCCGAAGAGCCCGAACTACGACCAGGTCACACTCGCGGTGGCCGAGATCGTCCATGACGCCCTGTCACGGAACCGCTCACCGGAGGAGACGACCGCCCGGCTCAGCACCGAGCTGAACGCGATCATCCGCAACCCCTGACCCCGCGCGGGCCGCCCGGCCGCGCCCCGGTCCGCCCTGCCCTGCCGTCGGCGCGAACCGCGCGGCGCGGCCGGGGGCGCGCGAGACGCCCCGATACCGCATCGCGCCCGGCGCCCCGCAGCCGCACCTTCCGCGGACCTCCCTCCGCCCGTGTCCGGGGGCGTCGGCTGCCCGGATACTTACATGTTATGTATATCATCATCGCAGGTCAGAGCGTCAGAGCTCCCTAGCTGCCGAGAAATCGCGAGTTACACCGTTGACACACCTGGGCAGCCAATACCTAACATGAATGCATTACTCCTTCGGTCCACCCGACCGACGCGGAGACCGGCCGGCGCACACCGAGCGCCCGGGCAAGCCGGTACAGCACGACAGTGACCTCCGCGGTGCACCCGTGCGCTCCCCCCAAGCAACTCCCCTGAGAACGGGTCACATGACAGGCCAGGATGGTGTCCGGATGATCAGCGCAACCGTCGAGAACACCCCCGCGAACGAACCGCGGACGAGCGGTGCCGCACAGCAGTGGTGGCGGGACGCCGTGGTCTACCAGGTGTACGTACGAAGCTTTCTCGACAGCACCGGCGACGGCATCGGCGATCTCGCCGGCATCCGCGCCGGACTCCCCTACCTCAAGCGGCTCGGTGTCGACGGGATCTGGATCAACCCGTTCTACCCCTCGCCGCAGCACGACCACGGCTACGACGTCGCCGACTACTGCGGGGTGGACCCGGTCTACGGCAGCCTCGCGGACTTCGACCACCTGATCGGCGACGCCCACCGGCTGGGCCTGAAGTGCCTGGTGGACATCGTTCCCAACCACTGCTCGGCCGACCATCCCTGGTTCCGCCGGGCGCTGGCCGAAGGGCCTGACAGCCCGGCCCGCGCCCGGTTCCACTTCTCCGACGGCCGCGGCGAGTCGGGCGAGCTGCCGCCCAACAACTGGCACGCGATGTTCGGCGGGCCGGCCTGGTCCCGGGTCGTCGAGCCCGACGGCACCCCGGGCCAGTGGTACCTGCACCTGTTCACCCCCGAGCAGCCCGACCTCAACTGGCGCAACCCGGAGGTGCGCAGCTACTTCGACCAGGTGCTGCGGTTCTGGCTGGACCGCGGGGTCGACGGCTTCCGCATCGACGTGGCCGCCGGGCTGTTCAAGCACCCGGCCCTCCCGGACTCCGACGACCCGACGGTCGACGAGCGCACCCGGGACTCGGTCAACCCGCTGGCCTGGAACCAGCCCGAGGTGCACGGGATCTGGCGGGACTGGCGCACCATCTGCGAGGAGTACACCGCGCGGGACGGCCTCGACCGGCTGCTGGTCGGCGAGGTCTCGGTGCCGACCGCGGCCGACCAGGCCGCCTACGTCCGGCCCGACGAACTCCACCAGGCCTTCTTCTTCCACCTGCTGACCGCACCCTGGCAGTCCGACCACTTCCGACGGGTCATCACCGAGGCGCTCCGCGACATCGCCGGCACCGGATCGACCATCACCTGGGTCCTCAACAACCACGACCAGATCCGGGCGGTCACCCGGTACGCCGCGCCCGCCTCCACCGCCGGCACCGACCTTCCGGCCGGTAGCGTCCGGGCACGGGCGGCCGCGCTGCTGATGCTCGCGCTGCCCGGTGCCGCCTACGTGTACCAGGGCGAGGAGCTCGGACTGCCCGAGGTGATGGACCTCCCGGACGAGGTGCTCACCGACCCGATCTTCCACCGGACCGGCAGCAGACTGCGGATCCGCGACGGCTGCCGCGTACCGCTGCCGTGGTCGGGACAGGCCTCACCGTTCGGCTTCACCACCGGCGAGGCGACCGCCCGGCCGTGGCTCCCTCAGCCCGACTGGTTCGCCGAACACACCACCGAGCGCGCCCTGGCCGACACCGGTTCCTTCTGGCACCTGTACCGGGACGCCCTGCACCTGCGGCGGAGCCTGCCCCAGCTCGGGGACGGACCGCTGCGCTGGCTGGACTCGCCGCCGGAGGTCCTGGCCTTCGTCCGCGGCGACGGGCTGGTGTGCGCGATCAACTTCGCGGACCAGCCGGTCCACGCGCCCCTCTCGGACGCCCCGATCCTGGCCAGCGGTCCGTGCCCGCCCGCGATGCTGCCGGGCAACACCGCCGCCTGGTGGGTCACCGACCAGCTGACCGCCTGACCACTCGACCTTCCACCGCAATCCCCCACCCACATGCGTGAAAAGAGAGAGCCATGAAGTTCCGAGCAGCAGTCGCCACCACCACCGTCGCCGCGCTCGCGGCGCTCTGCACCGCCTGCGGCAGCAGCGGCGGCGCCGCCCCCACCGCGGCCGCGCCCAGCAGCAGCCTCAACCTGCCCGACCTGCACGGCCAGAACCTCCAGGTGGCGGCCGTGTGGACCGGGCCGGAGCAGCAGAACTTCCTGAAGGTCCTGGAGCAGTTCGACAAGCTGACGGGCGCCCACACCACCTTCGTGCCGACCGGTGACAACGTCTCCACCTTCCTCGGCACCAAGATCCAGGGCGGTGCGGCTCCCGACGTCGCCTTCCTGCCGCAGGTCGGCGTGCTCGCCCAGTTCGCCAAGGCGGGATGGCTGAAGCCGGTCGGCCCGGCCGTCGATGCCGCGCTGACCAGCAACTACAGCGCCGGTTGGAAGAGCCTCGGCAGCTACGGCGGCAAGCAGTACGGCGTCTACTTCAAGGCCGCCAACAAGTCCACGGTCTGGTACAACACCAAGGTCTTGGGTCAGGCCGGCGTCACCGCTCCGCCGGCCACCTGGGCCGACTTCGTCAAGGCCGCGCAGACCGTCTCCGACTCCGGTGTCTCCCCCGTCTCGGTCGGCGGCGGCGACGGGTGGACCCTCACCGACTGGTTCGAGAACGTCTACCTCAGCCAGGCCGGGCCCGAGCTCTACGACAAGCTGACGAAGCACCAGATCCCGTGGACCGACCCCTCGGTGGCCAACGCGCTGACGACGCTCGGCCAGCTCTTCGGCAGGCCGGAGCTGCTCGCCGGCGGCACCAACGGCGCCCTGCAGACCGACTATCCGACCTCGGTGGACCAGACGTTCGCCGACCCGGCGAAGGCGGGCCTGGTGTACGAGGGCGACTTCGTCGCCACCAACATCACCACCGAGACCAAGGCCAAGGTCGGCACCGACGCCAAGTTCTTCCCCTTCCCCGCCGTCGGCAGCGGGCGGTCGCCGGTGGTCGGCGGCGGCGACGCCGCCGTCGCGCTCAAGGACGGACCGGGCGCGCAGGCCCTCCTGCAGTACCTCGCCTCCCCCGACGCCGCCAGGGTCGAGGCCCGGCTCGGCGGCTTCATCTCCCCGAACAAGGCGCTGGACCCCGCGGCGTACCCGAACGACACCACACGCGGGATCGCCGAGGCGCTCATCAAGTCCGGCGACAGCTTCCGCTTCGACATGTCCGACCAGGCACCCGCGGCGTTCGGCGGCACCAAGGGCCAGGGCGAGTGGAAGGACCTCCAGGACTTCCTCGCCCACCCCTCGGACGTGGCGGGTGCCCAGCAGAAGCTGGAAGCGGATGCCACCAAGGCCTACGGCAACGCGGGCTGAGGTGACCACCATGACCACATCCACCACACTGAAGGCCCCGACCGGGTCGCCTCCGACGCCGGTCGGGAGCCGAAGGCCCCGCTGGACCACGGGCACCCGCTTCTGGGTCGTGGCCGTCTTCCTGCTCCCGGCCCTGGTGCTGCTCGGCGCGCTGGTCCTCTACCCGATCGGCTGGTCGGTCCTTCGCAGCCTCTTCGGCGCGGACGGCTTCACCCGCTTCGTCGGACTGGACAACTACACCGAGGTCCTGACGGACCCGCAGACCGTCACGGCACTGCAGAACAACGCGATCTGGGTGGTCGTCGCCCCGGTCACCGCCACCGGCCTCGGTCTGATCTTCGCGGTCCTGACCGAGCGGATCCGCTGGGCCACCGCCATCAAACTCGTCATCTTCATGCCGATGGCGATCTCCATGCTGGCCTCCGGCATCATCTTCCGGCTGGTCTACGACCAGGATCCGGCCAAGGGCGTCGCCAACGCCGTGGCCGTCTCCGTCCACGACACCTTCGCCGGCGCATCCGCCTACCCGGGTGCCCACCCGCGTACCGGCGGCAGCCTGGCCGCCACGGGCGACGGGGGCTTCACCACCATCGCGGCCCTTCCCCCGGGCACACCGGCGGCGCTGCCCCTGCTCGGCGTCGCACCCGCCGCGCTGAGCGGCGCCCGGCAGGCCGCGGCGCCCGCCGACTGCCCGACCGGGAATCTCTGCGGGACCGTCTGGCTGGACTTCCTGCCCGGCGGCGGCGGCAGGCCGGGCAGCATCGACCCGGGCAAGAAGGCCCTGGCCGGCGTCCGGGTCCAGGCGGTGCGCGCCGGCCGCGTCATCGCCACCGCGACCTCGGCCCGGGACGGCACGTTCGCCCTCCCGACCGGCGGAACCGCAGTCCAACTGCGGCTTCCCGCAACGAACTTCACCCCCCAGTACCAGGGCGTCAACTGGCTCGGCCCCACCCTGGTCACCTGGTCGATCATCGGTTCCTACATCTGGATGTGGACCGGCTTCGCGATGGTGCTGATCGCCGCCGGCCTCGCCCAGGTCCCGCGCGAGCTGCTGGAGGCGGCCCGGGTGGACGGCGCGAAGGAATGGCAGGTCTTCCGGCGCATCACCGTCCCGCTGCTGGCACCGGTGCTGCTGGTCGTCCTGGTCACGCTCGTCATCAACGTGCTCAAGGTGTTCGACCTGGTCTACGTCATCGCCCCGGGTGCCACCCAGCAGAACGCCAACGTCCTCGCCCTCCAGCTGTACCTCTCGTCCTTCGGCGGCGGCAACGACCAGGGTGTCGGCAGCGCGCTCGGGGTACTGCTGCTGGCCCTCGTCCTGCCCGCGATGTTCTTCAACATCCGGCGGTTCCGGAAGGAGCGCGCCCGATGACCGCTCCCCGCACGTCCCTGCCCACCCGGCTGGCCGCCCGGCTCAGCGGTGGCACCATGCGACTCGTCCTGCTGCTCGTCGCCCTGCTCTGGCTGGTCCCCACCCTCGGCCTGCTGATCTCGTCGCTGCGCGGCCCGACCGACATCCAGGCCGGCGGCTGGTGGAGCGTCTTCACTCGGCCCACCCAGCTCACCCTGCACAACTACGCCCATCTCATGGGCAACACGGCGATCACCCACTCCCTGCTCAACACGGTGCTGATCACCGTACCCGCCACCCTGCTGGTGGTTCTGATCGGTGCGCTGGCGGCGTACGCCTTCGCCCTGATGGAGTTCCCCGGCCGGGACTGGCTGTTCCTGGTGCTGATCGGCCTGCTCGTGGTTCCCGTCCAGGTGGCGCTCATCCCGGTCACCGACCTCTACGCCAAGCTCGGGATCTTCGGCAGCATGGTCGGCGTCGTCCTCTTCCACACGGCCTTCGGGCTCCCGTTCGCCATCTTCCTGCTGCGCAACTTCTTCGCCGAGATCCCCCGCGAACTCCTGGAGGCGGCACGGCTGGACGGTGCCGGGGAGCTGCGCCTGTTCGCCCGGGTGGTGCTCCCGCTCGGCGGGCCGGCCATCGCCTCACTGGGCATCTTCCAGTTCCTGTGGGTGTGGAACGACATGCTGGTGGCCCTGATCTTCGCCAACAGCGACTCGGCTCCGCTCACCGTCGCCCTCCAGGAACAGACCCGCCAGTTCGGTTCCAACATCGACGTGCTGTCCTCCGGTGCGTTCATCTCGATGGTGATCCCGCTGGCCGTCTTCTTCGCCTTCCAGCGCCAGTTCGTCAGCGGCATGATGGCCGGCGCCCTGAAGTAGCGGCCAGGACCGGCCGAAACCACCGGTCGACTGCACCACGCACGGTGCCGCCGGGGACGGCCACAGCTCCCCGGGCGGCATTGTGTCGGCTCCTCTCCGGCCCTCGTCGCGGGTGTGGGCCTGCGGATCACGGCCGCGAGCGGCACGCTGCTGCTGGCCCTGATGTGGGCCGCGGAATGGCCGCCCGCCCGCCACCTGGCGAACGGCGCCGCCAGCGGCTCCAGCAACCCGGTCGCCGACTACCACCTCCTCTACGCCCTGCTCCTCGTCTCGCTGGCCGCGACCTCCGCGGGCGACGTCTGGGGGCTGGGGCGCCGGTGGGCCGGCCTCCCTGTCGTGCGCGACCGCCCCTGGCTGCGCTGAGCACCGCCGACACCGCAGTGGCCGGCCGCGACGGG
>NZ_JBHWBW010000039.1:26942-30156 GCF_042735675.1 Kitasatospora sp. NPDC059571 | reverse complement strand
CCCTGCCCAGCGGTCTGATCCGGATGCCGGCCGGGCCGTCCCGCCCGGCCCCGCGGACCGCCCCGCAGCCGCGCCACGGCGCGGACCCCGCCGGCACCGGTCACCGTCCGGCCGCGGACCGGCCCTCGCCCGGGCCCGAGCCCCGCAGGCCCGAGCACCGTCTCCCCGAGCCCGGCCGGCCCGACCGGACCCCCGGGCCCGACCACCCGGCCGACCACGCCGCGCCCGACCACGCCGCGCCCGACCGCACCGCGCCCGACCGCACCGCCCCCGATCACGCCTCCGACCACGCTCCGGAGCACCGGCCGGCCGACCCGGACCGCCCGGCGACCGCCGACCGTCCGCACGGCCCCGGCGGGCTGGTCGAACCCACCCACCACGACCGTGCGCGGGTGGAGAACGCCGTCCCGCGCGACGCCGACGGCACACCCCGGCGGCACCCGGACCCGGAGGGCGACTGGCCGCGCGCCATCAACGGCGACGACCCGGACGCGCCCGGCCGCCGCAACAACTGCGTCGACGTCGCCCTCGCCACCGTCGACACGTACTCCGGCCACCCCACGCCCGCCGCCGCCCGCACCCCCGACCACGACGCCGACGGACGCCCGTCCGACCGCGGCGAGCGCGGCGGCCGCGACCGGATCGAGAACGCCCTCGGCGGCAGGTTCTCCGACCTGGGCGACGGCCCGTCCGCCTACCGGCGCCTGGAGGACACCCTCCGCCGCGAGGGCCACGGCTCGCAGGCCGTCATCATCACCCGCGACGCCGACGGCCGCGCCCACGCCTGGAACGCCGTCAACCACCAGGGCCGGATCACCTACGTCGACGCCCAGACCGGCCGCCGTAGCAGCCGGCCCCTCCACAGCGGCGACCACGGAGTCTTCGCCGTCCCGCTCGGCCCGGACCGGCGGCCCGCGGCGCCCGCCCCCGCCGGCGACCACCGCACGCCGGACGGCCGCACCGACCGACGGGCGCCGGAGGAGGCGGCCGGCACCAAGCGCACACCCGACGCCGACGACTACGGCGAACGGCTCGCCGGTGACCACGACCCGACCGAGGACGGGTACATCAAGGACCCGCCGGCCCCGGAGAACAACCGGGCCGGCCACGAGTGGCAGGCGCTCGCCGACTCGCAGCAGGAGCCCTTCGGCAGCTCGGAACTCGGGCAGATGGTCGAGGCGGCCCGGGCCGACGACGCGTTCTTCCAGCACTACGCCGTGCCGAACTCGGTCCTCACCCGGCACCCGAACGTCGCCAACCTCCACGAGAGCGTCCAGGCCAACTACGCGGCGTTCCGGTTCGTCGTGGAGCCCGGCGGCACCGAGCAGGTGCTCATCTCCCGGAACTGGCCGGCGCGCGTCAACTCCGTGCCGCCGGTGGCGGGCCAGCCGTGGACGAACGCCGGGCACTCGGAGAAGGTGGCCACCGAGTACCTCAAGCACGTGCAGCAGAACCTGACGCCGCCGCAGCGGGTGAAGCTGCTGGAGGTCTACTCCGAGCGGGCGCCCTGCAAGCAGTCCGGGTGCGCGCGGATCCTCTACACGACCTTCGGCAAGGTGCGGGTCGCCCACTCCGTCCCCCATCCGGACGACGGCACGAGCGCCGACAAGATGAAGGCGCAGGTCCAGAAGATCGTCAAAAACCGGGCGCAGATCATGGCCGAGGACCGCCGGTACTATCCGTCGGGCAACCCCGCGGCCCCGCCGCTGCCGCCGCTCCCGGCCGGCAGCGCCGCGCCGGCCGGGCCGCAGCCGGCAGCCGGCGACGCCGACCACACCGAGGAGTGAACCCCCGTATGCGATTCCACCTGGCCGGACGCCGGGCCGCGGCAGAGGAGCTGGCGGCCTGGCTGGAGCGGCGGGACATCAAGGACGGGGTCCGGCTGGTCACCGGCGGTCGCGGGTCCGGCAAGAGCTGGCTCCTCGCCCGTACCGCGCTCGGCGCCGACGAGGAGGCCCGCGCGTTCATCCCGGCGGAGGACGGCCCGCTGCCGCCGGTGGGGGCCTTCGAAGGCGTCGCCGACGCAGACGGCGAGACCGAGGGGGAGTGGCTGCGGGCCCTGGCCGACACGATGGGTGTGGGTGGGGAACTGGACGGCGACGCCGACTACGCGCAGCTGAGCCGTGCCCTGGAGGCCTCCGACCTGCCGCAGGCGGTCGTGCTGTCCGGCGCTCCCGGCCGGCTGCGGGCCACCTCCTCCCGCCGGGACGTGCCGCAGCTGGTCCGCGCGCTCCTGGACCCGGCCACCATGGGGCGGGACGGCAGCGGGTACAGCGCGCTGCTGCTCGCCGAGGTCGGGCCGGAGGCACTGGCCGGGCTGCTGGAGCGGTACCCGCGCCTCGCCCGGTCGGTGATCGACCTCGACGTGCCGCCGTACGCCCCGGAGCGGACCGCCTTCGAGGCGTGGGTGCGCAGCCTCCTGGAGGTGCCGGACTCGGCGTACGCGGACCGGCCCGCCGACGCCGCCGCCGCGGCGGCCGAGGTCACCGCGGCCGCCTGGCCGAACTTCCTGCTGGCCGAGGTGCTGGCCCTGGAGATCCGGGTCCGCGGCACGGTGGAGCCCGGACTGCCCCGGACGCTGCGGGAGGCCTGGGAGTACGTCATGGCGGCGTTCGGCCCGGCCGAGCCGCGGGTGCGCCAGCTGCTCGCCCCGCTCGTGATGGCCGAGGGAGTGCTCGGTATGCCGGACGACCTGCGGGTGCAGGCGGCGTCCGCGGTCCGCGGCCGGGACGTCGCGCCCGGCGAGCTCCAGCAGGTCGAGGAGGCCGTCGGGGCTTTCGCCGTGCACGAGTTCACGGCCGACCCCGTCGTCGGCGGCGAGCCGACCGTTCGCCACGCCCGGCTGCGCGACGCCGCCCTGGCGGACGCTGCGGAGGCCGCGTACGGGGCCGGCGCGGCGGAGGTGCAGCGGCGGCTCGCGGCGGTCGTGCTGGGCAGGTTCCCCGACGACGTGGCCGCCGTCGCGGCGGGTCGCGCGCCGGATCCCGCCGAGTCGTATGCGACGCGCCACGGAATCGGGCACGCGCTGGCCGGCGGAGTGCTGGACGCCTGGCTCGCGGACGTCCGCGTCCTGGCCCTGGGCGACCCGCAGGCCCTGGCCGAGGCGGGGGGCCCGGCGGTGGGGGGGGCGCGCGCGGGCGGCCCGCGCCCGTTGGGGGGGGCGGACGCGGGCCCGGTCCAGTCGCCGTGGCCGAGGAGGTGGATCCGCGGGTCG
>NZ_JBHWBW010000039.1:23576-26932 GCF_042735675.1 Kitasatospora sp. NPDC059571 | reverse complement strand
CGCGTGGGTTCGGGGGGGTGTCTATCAGCGCCCCCCGCGCGCGCGCCGCGGCGGCGGGGGGGGGGCCGCGCGGGCCCCCCCGGCGCGCCGCCCGCCCCCCCCCCGGCGGCGGCCAGGCGGCGCGGCGCGGTCGCCGAGGCGGTCCGGCTGTACCGGTACGACGCCCGGTGCGCAGTCGCCGAGTGGGTGTCGCGCCTGCGGTTCGCCGCCCAGGCATGGGGCGACGAGGACCTGGTCGCGCTCCTGGACGGACTCGGCCTGCCGCTGCCGTGGCGGGCGGACTGGGCTCGCTGGCGGCCGCTGGAGGCCTTCGACCCCCGGGCCTTCGCGCCGGGGTGGACGGGCCCGGTCGAGTTCGCGGCCGTGCGGCCCGGCGAGAACGGCGCCGGGACCGGCGCGGTCTGCCTGCGGTCGTGCTACGACGGCCTCCATCGTTGGTACGAGCTGTCGAGCGGCGCGCGGACCGGTGAGGCCGAGGCCGCGGCGCCGGACGGGGCGTGGCCGGCACCGGAGACGGCCACCGGCTCGGACGGTGTACCCGCCCTGGAGGTCCTGGCCGACTTCGACCTGCTCAAGGTCAGGATCGGCGGCCCCGGCAGCACCCGCGTCCACGCACTCTGCACGCCGTACCCCGGTGCGCAGGCGTACCCGCTGGCCGACGGCCGACTCCTGCTCGCCGGGCACAGCGGAGCGGCCGTCGTCAGCTTCGATCCGACTGCGCCGGCCACCGCGTCCCAGCCGCGGGCCACGGAGGCGAACCTGCTGCCGCCCGAGGACTGGTGGACGGGGGAGCGGCGCGAGGCCGGGGACCTGACCCGGTACTACCACGGCGGTGCCGTGCGGGCCGACCCCGAGCGTCTCGGCGCCGCCGGCAGCCGGCCCGAGGTGGCCGACCTGCTGGGCACCGTGGGCCTGCCGGCGTTCCCGGTGTTCTGGCAGCGGACCGCCGACTGCCTGGCGGACCCGCGCACCCTGGCGGACCACGTCGCGGAGGAGGGCGGGAACGCGCCGTCGGACGGCGCCGGCCTCACCGTCCTCGCGGTCTCGGCGGACGACGAGACGCCGCTCTGCGTCGAGCACGCCACCGGCCGCGTCGTGCAGGCCGAGACGTCCGAGCCGGACCTGGTCAACACCTCCGTCGCGGCCTTCGCGGCCTGCCAGGCGCTCACCTCGTGGGCGCTGTCCGTATCGGCGGCACGGCAGGTCCCGGAGCGGTACGCGTTCCTCGACTTCCTCCGTGCCGCGCTCGCCCGGATCGACCCGGAGGCCGCGGCGGACCAGGGCAGCGACTGGTGGTGGTACCAGGCGGTGCAGGACGAGACCTCGTACACGCTGTACGCCTAGCCTGGCGGTACGGCCGGTGGACAGCAGACGGCAGGGAGAGGGATCGGTGTTGAGGACCGGGCCGGGATATTCGGCAGCGGTGAAGTTCCGTACGCCCGACGGGGCGGAGCGGTCCGAGGTGGCCCGAAGCGGCCCCGGACTGCCGCACCCGGAGTGGCAGTTGCACGAGCGGCTGGCATCGCTCGGCGTGCCGGCGGGCGATGTCCGGCAGCTGTACACGGAGCTGCAGGTGTGCGACGTTCCCGGCGGCAACTGCGCGGCCCAGGTGCGCCGTTGGTGGCCCGACGTGCAGCTCTCGCACTCGGCGGAGTACGGGATCGACGAGGCCTCCCGGCAGCGCGGTCTGGCGGTGCTGCGGGCACACCTGGTCGAGGCGGGGCGCCGCCGCGGTTTCGAGGTCGACATGGAGACCAGGCGCCTGCCGCTGCCCGCTGCCGCGGAGACCGGGGCGGCCGGTGCCGCCTCCGACCGTCCGGTCGGCCTCCCCCCGTCCTTCGAGCCGTTCTTCGAACGGGCCGCCGCTGAGGGAGTTCCGCTCGCCGACCACCTCGCCGCCGAGGGCGTCGCCCTGACCGGCGCCGCGGCGGAGCTCTGCGCCGAGCGCGGATACCTGCGCCTCGGTACCGACTTCGGCCGGGACGTGTGCACGACGCCCGCCACCGGCGAGGTCTGGGCGGTCGGCCGCCGCTCGGGCGGCGTGCGGTACGTGAACCGCACGGCCGGGCACTTCGCGTCGTGCCTGGACCTGCTGCGCCGGACGTGGCCCGGGCGCCGCGGGCTCGGCCCCGACGACGCGGCCCGGCACACGGCGGACTTCCAGCAGGCCCTGGTCGCCCTCGACGGGACGGCCCTCGGCGATCCGGAGAACTGGTGGTCCGTCGTCGTCGAACAGATGTGGGACGGCCTGCTCTGACCTCCGCGCGGTCGGTGCGGACTTCCGGGAGGCCGCGAGCAGGCTGAGGTCCCGTCTGCAGGCGCTGGAGGGCGGCAGCGAGCCGCCGTGGGGCGACGACGACAGGAGTTCGGCGGCGCGATGTACGCCGGCCGTGCGATGGGGCGGTTCGACATCGGAACGCCGAGCGAGGGGGCAGTTCAGGTGGTGCAGACGGTGGTTCGTCCAGTTCCTGCAGCGGGACGCGGCGGCGTTCAACGAGGCGCCGGCGGAGGGGCTCGAACTCCACCGGCAGTACTGGACCGGCGACGAGGAGCGGGCGGGGGACTCGGAGGGCTTCGTGGCCCTGGCCCTGCTCGGCGTGGCGTGCCTGGCGTACGACGCGGGCGTGCCCGTCGAGGTCGAGTCCGCCTACCTGCCGCGGTACCTGCTGGAGCGCCGCTGGGTCGGTGAGTACGAGACCTGACGGGCGACGGGAGCACGGCCGGCCGGGGCGAACCCGCCGGCGGATTCGAAGGGAACGGTGGTGACGGTGGGACAGCAGCAGATCGTCGTCGACGAGGGCAACCTGCGGGCGCAGGGGCGGAGCCTGGAGTCGGTCGGCGCGGACTTCCAGGACGCCGCGAGCAGGCTGAGGTCCCGTCTGCAGACGCTGGAGGGCGGCAGCGAGCCGCCGTGGGGCGACGACGACCTCGGCGAGAAGTTCGGTGTCGTGTACGAGGGCCTGCGCGACGGCATGCAGGAGTCGATGGACTCGCTGGCACAGCGGCTCGGCGAGATGGGCCAGAAGCTCCAGGTGATGGCGGACAGCCACGAGGCCAACGAGATCGCCACCGCCGGCGGCCTGGACGCGGTCGGCGGCCGCACCGACGCGCTCGGCGGCGAGATCCGCAGCCTGCACCACCCGCGGGCCTGATCGGCCGCGTCCGCCCGTCGAAACCCGGTGGCAGTGCGTCCCGGTGGCCCGCCAGGATGGCGCCATGGACGACACTCCCACCCAACTGCCGCCCACAGTCAGCACGTTGCGCGCGGCCGCGGCCGCGCACCGCTACACCCACACCTCCGACGACCCCACGGGCGGCCTGCTCGCCCTCCACGCCGCCGCCCGGCCCCGCGGGCG
>NZ_JBHWBW010000039.1:7882-23566 GCF_042735675.1 Kitasatospora sp. NPDC059571 | reverse complement strand
GGGGGGGGGGGCCCCCCCGGGGGGGCGGGCCCCCCCCCCCCCACGGCTTCACCCTGTCCTGCGACGACCGGACGGGCGGCCTGCTCGCCGTGCTCGCCGCGGCCCGGCCCGGCGGGCGGATCCTCGAACTCGGCACCGGTGCGGGCGAGGGCGCGGCCTGGCTGCTCAGCGGCATGGACGCCGACGCGCGGCTGGTGAGCGTGGAGCTCGACGCCTCCGTCCAGGCGCTCGCCCGCGCCGAACTGGCCGCCGACGCCCGGGCGGAGTTCGTCACCGCGGACGGCGGCGCCTGGCTGGAGGAGTACGACGGACCGCCGTTCGACCTGGTCTTCGCGGACACCTGGCCGGGCAAGTTCACCCACCTGGAGCGGGCCCTGGAGCTGGTCGCCCCCGGCGGCACGTACCTGGTCGACGACCTGCTGCCGCAGCCCGGCTGGCCGGCCGGGCACCGGGGGTCCGTCCAGGCGCTGATCACCGCGCTGACCTCCCGCCCGGACCTGCGGACCGTCCGGCTGGCCTGGTCCAGCGGGCTGCTGATGGCCGTCCGCACCGGCTGAGCGGACCGCCCGGCGGACCCGACGCGTCCGTGGCCGAACCGCCTTTACGGCATCCCTACCCGGATCGCCGTTAGGGTCGGTGTCCATGGGGTTCGGTGGGGCCTGGCGCAGCCGGCTGAGAGAGCGGCGCGCGCTGGTGGCGTTGCTGGTGGTGGCGGTGCTGGTCGTCGTGGGGGCGGTCGGTACCGCCACCGGCGCGTCCGGAGCCGCGGTCCGCCAGGAGGACAACGTCCTGACCATGCCCGAGACGCCGGGCAGCACCGCGACCGTGCGGATCGACACCTCCTTCTTCACCACGGGCACCTCGCCCCGGCCGGCGATCCTGCTGGCGCACGGCTTCGGCGGCTCGAAGGACGGCGAGCGCGACCGCGCCCGGCAGCTCGCCCGCTCCGGCTACGCCGTGCTCACCTGGTCCGCCCGCGGCTTCGGGAAGTCCACCGGCCGGATCGGCCTGGACGCCCCCGACCGCGAGATCCAGGACGTCCGCCACCTCGTCGACTGGCTGGCGAAGCGCCCCGAGGTCCGGCTCGACGCCCCCGGTGACCCGCGGGTCGGCATCACCGGTGCCTCGTACGGCGGCGGCGCGGCGCTGCTCGGCGCCGCGTACGACCCGCGGATCGACGCGGTCGCCTCCGGCATCACCTGGTGGAACCTCGCGGACGCACTCTTCCCGCAGAACGCCCAGGGCTCCACCGCCGCGGACGGCGTCTTCAAGAAGCTCTGGGCCGGGATCTTCTTCACCACCGGCTCGGCCGGCGACCTGACCGCCCGCCCGGGCGCCCCCGCCGCGCAGGGCCCGGTCGGCTGCGGCCGGTTCCTGGACGAGCTGTGCACCATGTACAACCGCGTGGCCGCGGCCGGGCACCCCGACGCGGACGCCGTCGCGATGCTGGAGAAGTCCAGCCCGTCCTCGGTCGCCGACCGGATCAAGGTGCCCACCCTGGTCGTCCAGGGACAGCAGGACTCGCTGTTCCCGCTCGACCAGGGCGACGCCATCGCGAGGGCCGTGGCCGCCAACGGCGCGCCGGTCGCCGTCGACTGGTTCGCCGGCGGCCACGACGGCGGCACCGAGGGCAGCGAGCGCACCGACGCCCGGGTCACCGCCTGGTTCGACCACTACCTCGCCGGCAAGCCCGCCGACACCGGGCCGGCCTTCCGGGTCACCCGCACCGGCGGCGTCGACTCCACCGGGTTCCAGGCGGTGCTGCGCGGCGCCGACGCGCCCGCCTACCCCGGCCTCGGCGGCACCGCCACCCGCAGCGTCGCCCTCGGCGGCGGCGAGCAGGCCGTCGCCAACCCGCCCGGCGGCGCCCCGCCGAACATCTCCGGCCTGCCCGGCATCGGCGCGCTCTCCCAGGCCTCCGCGCTCGGGGCCGGCCTCTCGCTCGACTTCCCCGGCCAGTACGCGGGCTTCGACTCGGCGCCGCTGACCGCCCCGGTCGACCTCACCGGGCGCCCCACCGTCCCCGTCACCGTGCACGCCGACCGCCCCGACGCGGTGCTGTTCGCCAAGCTGTACGACGTCGGCCCGGACGGCCGGCAGACCCTCCCGCAGCAGCTCGTCGCCCCGCTGCGGGTGACCGGCGCCGACGCGCCCGCCGGACGCACCGTCACGGTCGCGCTGCCCACCGTCGACCACACCTTCCCGGCCGGCCACCGGCTGCGCCTCGTCCTCGCCTCCACCGACCTCGCCTACGCCTCGCCGGCCCAGCCCGCCACCTACCGGATCGCGGTCGCCGGGCCGCTCGCCCTGCCCACCGACACCGCGCTGCACACCGAGGCCGCACCGCTGCCCGCCCGGGTCTGGGTGCTGCCGCTGGTCGCTGCCGCCGCGGCGGCCGCCCTGCTGCTCCTCGGCCGCCGCCGGCGCCCGAAGGCACCCGCGGGCGGCGGTCCGGCGCTCGTGCCGCTGGAGATCACCGGCCTCAGCAAGCGCTACCAGGGCGCCGCCGACCGGTACGCCGTCCGGGACCTGTCGTTCCGCGTCGAACAGGGCCAGGTGCTCGGCCTGCTCGGCCCCAACGGCGCGGGCAAGACCACCACGCTGCGGATGCTGATGGGCCTGATCCGGCCGGACGCCGGCGAGATCAGGGTGTTCGGCGAGCCGGTGCGGCCCGGGTCGCCGGTGCTCTCCCGGGTCGGCGCGTTCGTCGAGGGCGCCGGCTTCCTCCCGCACCTCACCGGGCGGGCCAACCTGCGGCTGTACTGGCAGGCCACCGGCCGGCCCGAGGAGGACGCCCACCTGGCGGAGGCGCTCGCCATCGCCGACCTCGGCGAGGCCCTCGACCGGGCGGTGCGCACCTACTCCCAGGGCATGCGGCAGCGCCTGGCGATCGCCCAGGCCATGCTCGGGCTGCCCGACCTGCTGATCCTCGACGAGCCCACCAACGGCCTCGACCCGCCGCAGATCCGCGAGATGCGCGAGGTGATGATCCGCTACGCGGCCGCCGGACGCACCGTCATCGTCTCCAGCCACCTGCTGTCCGAGGTGGAGCAGACCTGCACCCACCTGGTCGTCATGGACCGCGGCCGGCTGGTCACCGCGGGCGCCGTCGCCGAGATCGTCGGCGCCGGCGAGGAGCTGCTGGTCACCACCGGCGACGGGTACGGGCCGGCCGAGCTCGCGGCCGCGGCGGAGAAGGCCGCCGCGCTCGACGGCGTGGCCTCGGCGACCGCCACCGAGGGCGGGCTGCTCGTCCGGCTGGACGGCGCCGGCGCCTCCGCGGTCGTCGCCGAACTCGTCCGGCTCGACGTCCCGGTCGCCGGGGTCGGGCCGCACCGACGCCTGGAGGACGCGTTCCTCTCCCTGATCGGAGGCCCGGCATGAGCAGCACCGCGCCGAGCGGCACCGCCCCGGCAGGCCCGGCCGCGGACGCCACCGCGGCGCCCGGCTACCGGGCCCGCCGCACCCTGCCGCTGCGGGTCGAGGCAGTCCGGCAGCTGCGGCGGCGCCGCACCATGGTGGTGGCCGGCGTGCTCGCCCTGCTGCCGTTCATCGTGCTGGTGGCGTTCAAGATCGGCGGCACGCCGGGGCGGCCCGACCGCACCACCTTCATCGACCTCGCCACCGCGTCCGGGCCCAACTTCGCCGCCACCACGCTCTTCATGGGCACCGGCTTCCTGCTGGTGATCCCGGTGGCGCTGTTCTGCGGCGACACGGTCGCCTCCGAGGCGAGCTGGTCCTCGCTGCGCTACCTGCTGGCCGCGCCGGTGCCGCGGGCCCGGCTGCTGGCCCGCAAGTTCACCGTCGGCGTCGCGTTCTCCGCGGCCGCGGTGCTGCTGCTGCCGCTGGTGGGGCTCGCCGTGGGCACCGCCGCGTACGGCTGGGGCGACCTGAAGCTGCCCACCGGGGCGAGCCTGCCCGCGGCCGAGGCGCTGCCCCGGCTGGGGATCGCCGTCGGCTTCGTGATCCTGGGCGAACTCGTCATCGGCGCCCTGGCGTTCTGGCTCTCCACGGTCACCGACGCGCCGCTCGGCGCGGTCGGCGGCGCGGTGTTCCTCGCCATCATCACCAGCGTGCTCGACTCGATCACCGCCCTCGGCGGGCTGCGCGAATGGCTGCCCGCACACTGGCAGTACGCCTGGGCGGACGCCCTCCAGCCGCAGCTGGAGTGGGGCGGCATGATCCAGGGCGTCTCGCTCTCCCTGTCGTACTCCGCGGTGCTGCTGGCGCTCGCCTTCCGGGGCTTCGCCCGCAAGGACATCGTGTCCTGACGGCCGCGCGGACGGGATCCGCCGGGCGCCCCGGGTCCGACCGGTCGCCGTCCCCGGGCCGCCCGCGCGGCCGCCGGCGCGGCGGTACGGACGGGCCCGGGGGCGGCCGTTCGGCGGCCCCTCAGCGGGCGGTCACTTCACGGGCGACCAGACGCGCTCGATCTGCTGGGTGCCGGTGCGGGTGCGGTAGGAGCGGGTCCACTTGGTGGTGGCGTCCTTGCGGGTGCGGTCGGAGAGGACGTAGTAGTCCATCTGCACGGCCTGCGGGGTGATGTCGAGGACGCCGTAGCCGTGCGAGTCGAGGTCGACCCACTTGATGTGGCGGTTGGCGGCCTCGATCGCGGCGACCCCCACCAGGGAGAGCGTCTGCGGGGCGACGTGCAGGAAGTCGTCCACGTTGTCGGAGCTGACCGAGGTGACCACGAACTCGGTGGCGACGCTGCCCGAGGCCGGGTAGGTGGCGGCCTCGTACGGGACGTCGGCGGCCCACGCGGAGTGGATGTCGCCGGTCAGGAACACCGTGTTGCCGATGCCGTGGTCCTTGAGGTGGCCGAGCAGCTCGCGCCGGTCGTGGGTGTAGCCGTCCCACTGGTCGGGGTTGACGGCCAGGCCCTCGCCGGGCAGGCCGAGCATCTTGGCGAGCGGGCGCAGCAGGAAGTCGGGCAGCGAGAAGAAAGCGACCGGCGAGATCATGACCTCGTTGCCGATCAGCCGCCAGGTGGTGTCGGAGGCGGAGAGGCCGGACTTCAGCCAGTCGAGCTGGGCGCGGCCGGTGATGGTGCGGTCGGCGGAGTCGATGTCGCCGCTGCCGACCTTGGCCTGCTGGGAGCGGAACGAGCGCAGGTCCAGCAGGTGCAGGTCGGCCAGCTTGCCGTAGCGCAGCCGGCGGTAGGTGGTGCCGGCGACGGACGGGCGGACGGGCATCCACTCGAAGTAGGCCTGCTTGGCGGCGGCCATCCGGGCCGACCAGTCGCCCTCGGTGGCCGGGGTGTGGTTCTCGGCGCCGCCCGACCAGGCGTCGTTGGCGAACTCGTGGTCGTCCCAGATGGCGACCGTGGGGATCTGCGCGTGCAGCCCCTGGAGGTCGGGGTCGGTCTTGTACTTCCCGTGCCGGGTGCGGTAGTCGGCCAGCGAGATGATCTCGTGGGCCGGCTCGTGCGGCCGCACCACGGTGCCGGCGGCGCAGAACTCGCCGCTCTTGTACTCGTAGATGTAGTCGCCGAGGAAGAGGAAGACGTCGAGATCGCCGCGGGCGGCCAGGTGCCGGTACGCGGAGAAGTAGCCGGCCTCCCAGTTGGCGCAGGAGGCGACGCCGAGCCGCAGCCGGTCGAGGGCGGCGTCGGCCCGCGGGGCGGTGCGGGTGCGGCCGACGGGGGAGGCGGCGCCGCCCGCGGTGAAGCGGTACCAGTACACGGTGTCGGCGTCGAGGCCGCGGACGTCGACCTTGACGGTGTGGTCGGAGGCGGCGCTGCTGGTGACCGTGCCGGTGGCCCGGATCGCGGTGAACGCCTTGTCGGCGGAGAGCTGCCAGACCACCTCGGTGTCGGGCCCGGCCCCGGAGCCGGGGACGGCGTCGGGGGTGGGCGTGACTCTCGTCCACAGGACGAGGCCGTCGGGCAGCGGGTCGCCGGAGGCGATGCCGTGCAGGAACTGCGGGGCGGTGGCGGCGGTGGCCGGCGCACTGCCCGCGGCGAAGGGGAGGACGGCCGCTCCTGCGGTCAGGGCGGCGGCCTTCAGCACCCGGCGGCGGCGCGGCCGGGGAGCGGCGGGGGACACGGAGTCGGTGGGCTCTGTCACGTCCTCAGAGATTACTGGCGGGTAATCAGATGTCCATACTTTGGGACGACTGTTCGCCCGCTCTTCACCGCTCCGACCGCTCGGCCTGCGGGTTCGCCCCAAATCGGTTGCGGGGCTTCGGATCTGACGCTGCGCAAGGGGTTCCGTCGCCATGTGACGTGTGCAATTGTACATGTCACACCTTCCGAGGGCGGGGCGCCGCAACCCCTGCGGCACAGCCCTGCCCGCGTCCCCCACCCGCCGCCCCCACGCGGCGGACCACCGGCCCGGAGGCCCCCACGTGCACTACGTCCGGATATCCACCCGCCACCTGACGCGATGGCTCACCCTCGCCGTCGCCTGCTGCCTCGCCCTCTCATTGTTCTCGGCGCACGGCCGCGCGGCCGCCGCGACCGGCCCCGCCGCCCCGCGTCCCACCGCCCCGCGGACGGCGGCCGCCACCGCCCCCCAGCCGGCCACCGGCGCCGAACTCCCGGTCCGCGCCGGCACCTCGGACCCCTCGGTGCGCGCCCCGCACACCCCCGTCCACCCGGCCCGGCCCGTCGCCGCCCGCACCGCGACCGCCCGCGCGGCCGCCGCGACCTGCACCCCCGGCGACTTCACCGGCCGCACCGGCAGCGCCCTCGTCCAGCAGATCAAGGCGGTCGGCACCGACTGCGTCAACACGCTCTTCGCCCTCACCGGCACCGACGCGTACGGCGCCTTCCGCGAGGCGCAGATGACCACCGTCGCCAACGCGCTGCGCGACACCGCCGCCACCTACCCCGGCGACGACAGCACCTCCGCCGCCCAACTGGTGCTCTACCTGCGGGCCGGCTACTACGTGCAGTGGTACCACTCGGCCGACACCGGCCCCTACGGCGCCGCCCTGCAGAGCGCGATCCGCGCCGCCCTCGACGGCTTCTTCGCCGCCCCGCACTCGCGCGACGTCACCGACGCCAACGGCCAGACCCTCGCCGAGGCCGTCACCCTGATCGACAGCGCCGGTGAGAACGCCCGCTACCTCGGCGTCGTCCAGCGGCTGCTGTCCGGCTACACCAGCGCCTACAACGCCTCCTGGTGGATGGTCACCGCGGTCAACAACACCTACACCGTGCTCTGGCGCGGCCACCAGTCACCCGACTTCGTCGCCGCCGTCCGGGCCGACCACTCCGTCCTCGACACCCTCTCCGCCTTCGCCGTCAACAACGACGGACTGCTCGGCGGCGACCAGGGCTACCTCACCTCCAACGCCGGCCGCGAACTCGCCCGCTTCCTCCAGTACCCCGACCTCCAGCCGGCCGTCCGCCCGCTCGTCCAGAACCTGCTCGGACGCAGCGCGATGACCGGCCGCACCGCCCAGCTCTGGATGGGCCTGGCCGAGATGGCCGACCAGTACGACGCCGCCCGGTGCGCCGACTACGGCACCTGCGACCTCCCCGGCAAGGTCCGCTCCACCGTCCTCACCACCACCTCGACCTGCTCGCCGAGCATCCGGATCCTCGCCCAGCAGATGACCGCCGACCAGCTCGCCGCCACCTGCACCAGCCTCACCGGCCAGGACGCCTACGTGCACGGCATCGTCCGCGACGGCGGACCGGTCGCCGGCGACCGCAACACCACCATCGAGGTCGTCGTCTTCCACTCCAGCGCCGACTACCAGACCTACGCCGGCGTCGCCTACGGCATCGACACCAACAACGGCGGCATCTACCTGGAGGGCGACCCGTCCGCGGCCGGCAACCAGCCCCGCTTCGTCGCCTACGAGGCCGAGTGGCTGCGTCCGGCCTTCCAGATCTGGAACCTCAACCACGAGTACACCCACTACCTCGACGGCCGGTTCGACATGTACGGCGACTTCGCCGCCGGCCAGAGCACCCCGACCGTCTGGTGGGTCGAGGGCTTCGCCGAGTACGTCTCCTACTCCTACCGCGGCGCCGACTACACCGACGCCCGCACCCAGGCCGGCAGGCACACCTACGCGCTGAGCACGCTCTTCGACACCACCTACGACAACGCCGACCAGACCCGGATCTACAACTGGGGCTACCTGGCGGTGCGGTACATGCTCCAGTCGCACCGCAGCGACATGGACGCCGTGCTCGCCAAGTACCGCACCGGCGACTGGAACGGCGCCCGCAGCTACCTCACCGGCACCGTCGGCACCCGCTACGACGCCGACTTCGCGAACTGGCTCACCGCCTGCAGCACCGGCGACTGCGGCAGCCTGCCGGCGCCCGACGAGTGCACCGCGCAGGACACCCGCCGCCTCGACAACGCCTGCCGCCGCAGCAACCTCGCCGCCACCACCGGCAACTACGCCTACCTGTACCTGTGGGTGCCGGCCGGCACCGCCCGGCTGACCGTCACCAGCAGCGGCGGCACCGGCAACGCCGACCTGTACTACAGCGGCACCGGCTGGGCCACCACCACCTCGTACACCGCCCGCTCCGCCGCCGCCGGGAACACCGAGAGCCTCACCGTCGCCAACCCGCACGCCGGCTGGAACTACGTCAGCCTCTACGCGGCCCAGGGCTTCACCGGCGCCGCCGTCAGCACCTCCTTCTGACCGGCCCGCCCCGCACCACGGGCCCGGCTCCCCACCCGGAGCCGGGCCCCGCGCCGTGCGATGCGCCATCATGGACCGGGCAACGCCCACGAAGCGAAGGAAACCCCGGTGGCCCAGATCGTCCTCTTCCACTCCGCCTACGGCCTGCGCCCCGCCGTGCACGCCGCCGCCGACCGGCTGCGCGCAGCGGGCCACCAGGTGCACACCCCCGACCTGTACGACGGCCGCACCTTCGAGACCGTCGAGGAGGGCATGGCGTACAAGGACGAGCTCACCACCGACGAGCTGCTGCGCCGCGCGGTCTCGGCGGCCGCGCCGCTGATCACGGCGGACGGGCCGGGCCTGGTCTACGCGGGCTTCTCGCTCGGCGCCGCGCTCGCCCAGAACCTCGCCCTCGCCGACGAGCGGGCGGCCGGCCTGCTGCTGCTGCACGGCACCTCCGACATCCGCGACGACGCGGCCACCTCGGTTGCCGTGCAGCTGCACGTCGCCGAGCCGGACGCCTTCGAGCCGGAGGACTGGCTGAACGCCTGGTACCTGCGGATGACCAAGGCCGGCGCCGACGTCGAGGTGCACCGCTACCGCGGCGCCGGCCACCTGTACACCGACCCCGAGCTGCCCGACCACGACGCCGAGGCCGCCGAGCGGACCTGGACGACCGCCCTCGCCTTCCTCGACGAGCTGGACGCCTGACGGTGCCGGCCGCCGGCTACTCGGGCACCCCGCTGGCGCGCAAGCTCGGCATCGCGCCGGGCCACGTGCTGCTGATCGACGGGGCGCCGCCCGCCTTCGCGGTGCCCGACCTGCCGGCCGGCCTGACCCGGCAGGGCGCCCCGGACCCGGCGGTCCCCTTCGACGTGGCCCTCTGGTTCCCCGCCGACCGGGCCGAGCTGACCGGGCGGCTCGCCGAGCTGCGGGCCGCGATGCGCCCCGCCGCCGGCCTCTGGATCGCCTGGCCGAAGAAGGCCTCCCGCATCCCCACCGACCTCACCGAGGACGTGCTCCGGGAGGTCGCGCTGCCCACCGGCCTGGTCGACAACAAGGTCTGCGCGGTCGACGCGGTGTACTCGGGCCTGCGGCTGGTCGTCCGCCGGGAGCTCCGCCCCCGCTGACCGGGGCGGCCCGGCGGCTCACAAGCCGGGGATGCGCCCGTTGCGGAACAGGTCGACGAAGATCTGGTGGTCCCGGCGGGCCCGGTCGCCGTACGCGTGGGCGAAGTCGACCAGCATCGCGGTGAAACCCTCCTCGTCCGCCGAGACCGCCGCGTCGATGGCGTGCTCGGTGGAGAACGGCACCAGGCTGTGGCCGCTGGTGGACTCCGCGGCGGCGGAGTGCATCACCGCGGTGGCCCGGCCCAGGTAGGCGGTCACGGCCAGCAGGTCGGCCGGCTCGTTGACGTCCGTCCAGTCCAGGTCGGCGGCGTACGGGGAGACCTCGGCGACCAGCTGGCCGCGGCCGTGCAGCACGGTGTGGCCGAGCCACGGGTCGCTGTGCGCCTGCAGGGCCCGCTGCGAGATCACCGTGCGGTGGCCCTCGTGCTCGAAGTAGCCGCGGATCGCGGGGTCGGTGACGTGCCGGGCGACCGCCGGGGACTGGCCCTGCTTCATGTAGATGATCACGTCGTTCTCGAGGGCGTCGGTGGTGCCCTCCAGCAGCAGGTTGTACGAGGGCAGCCCGGCGCTGCCGATCCCGATGCCGCGGCGGCCGACCACGTCCTTGACCCGCAGCGCGTCGGGGCGGGTCCGGGAGGCCGGCGGCAGGGTGTCCAGGTAGCGGATGAAGGCCGCGAGCACCTCGGCCCGGGTCTCCGCGTCCAGCTCGAAGGCGCCGCCGCCGATCCGGAAGCGCCGCTCCCAGCCGTCGATGACGGTCTCCTGCTCCAGCAGCGCGACCCGGGTCTGCAGCCGGGCCCGGCGCAGCGTGTCGAGGATCGGCCCGTCCGCGGTCTCCAGGGTGTAGCGGGCGGCGTCGCCGGAGCCGACCAGGGCGGCGATCTGGCCCCGGTAGGCGGCGGCGAAGGTGCGCACCAGGTCGGAGATGGTGTCGTCGGACAGCGCCTTGGCGTAGCCGATCAGGGCGAGGCTGGCGGCGAGTCGCTGGACGTCCCAGGTGAAGGCACCGACGAAGGCCTCGTCGAAGTCGTTGACGTTGAAGACCAGTCGGCCCTCGGCGTCGAGGTAGGTGCCGAAGTTCTCCGCGTGCAGGTCCCCGTGGATCCAGACCCGGCCGGTGCGCCCGTCCAGGAAGGGCGCACCGTACGAGGCGAACGGCCCGCCCGCGAGGTCGGCGTAGAAGAGTGCCGCGGTGCCCCGGTAGAACGCGAAGGCGGACGCCGCCATCTTGCGGAACTTCACCCGGAACGCCGCCGGGTCCTGCGCCAGCAGCTCGCCGAAGGCGGTGTCGAAGACGCGCAGGACGGTCTCGGCGCGCTGCGGCTCGGGGTCGGTGGTGCGCTGGTCGGGCATGGCGGTCCTCAGGGGGGTGCGTACGGCGGTGCGGTCCGACGGGTGGGACGCCGGGCCGGGCCGCGGCGGTTCGCCCGGCGGGGGCCTGCTCAGGCCTTCGGCGGCTCGGGCGGGGTCGGCGGCGGGTTGGGCGGGGTGTGCGGTCCCTGGGTGGTCGGGGGTATCGGCGGGTGCCCCTGGCGCTGCTGCGGCACGTAGGGCGGGTACGGCAGGCCGGGCGGCGCGGGCGCCGGGGCGGGGGCCGCCGGCCGGGTGGCCGCGACGATCGCCGCGACCGCGATCGCGATGCCGACGGTCAGGAACAGGGTCAGGTTGAGCAGCAGGTGCCCGACCGGCGCCGCGAAGCCGTGCCGGCCCTCCGCGGTGAACAGCTGGTTGCCCAGCTGCGCCGCCGCCTGGAAGGCGCCCACCCCGAGCAGCGGCACGGCGGCCGGGCGCACCCAGCGGCCCCCGCTGAACGCGCCGATCGCCAGCGCCACCAGCGCGACGCACAGCGCCGTGTCGTAGCCGAAGAAGCCCACCGGTGCGTCGACGTAGTCCTCGTAGGTCAGCCCGAGGGCGTCCAGCAGGTACACCGGGCCCTTCCGGGCGACGTCGTAACCGAGCACGCAGAGCTCGGAGACCAGCTGCACCAGCAGCAGGACGCCGATCGCGACCAGTCCGCCGCCCCGCCGGCGCTCGCGCACCACCGGACCGTACGCCACCGGGCCGTACGCCATGGGGACCCCTTCCTCGTTCGTGATGGCCAGAGGCTAGCGGCGCCCCCGACCGGCCGGGAACCCCGGGTCGCCCTCCGCGGTCGCCGGGCGGGCGAATGTGAGGGACCGGAGCGCATCCGCGGTGCGTTCCGGGACGGGAGCGACGGGGGACTAGAATCGGTCCCGCGAACCCGGAAGCCGTGGTCCGAGCCCTGGTGGTGGCTCGGGCCTTACGTGTTTCAGCCCGAACCCGGACCCCGGAGGCCCCGCCTTGAGCGACCAGCCGTACGCGCACCTGCACGTCCACACCGAGTACTCGATGCTGGACGGCGCCGCCCGGCTGAAGCAGCTCTTCAAGGAGGTCGAACGGCTCGGGCAGACCCATGTGGCGATGACCGACCACGGCAACATGTACGGCGCCGCGGAGTTCCACAAGCAGGCCACCGCCGCCGGCATCACCCCGGTGATCGGCATCGAGGCGTACGTCGCCCCGGAGTCCCGCTCCAACACCAAGCGCATCCTGTGGGGCCAGCCGCACCAGAAGAAGGACGACGTCTCGGCGTCCGGCGCCTACACCCACAAGACCATCTGGGCCCGGAACAAGGAGGGCCTGCACAACCTCTTCAAGCTGACCTCGCGCTCCTACGCCGAGGGCTGGCTGGTGAAGTGGCCCCGGATGGACAAGGAGATCATCGCCGAGCACGCGGCCGGCCTGATGGCCACCACCGGCTGCCCCTCCGGCGAGGTGCAGACCCGGCTGCGCCTCGGCCAGTTCGACGAGGCGGTGCGGTCCGCCGCCGACTACCAGGACATCTTCGGCAAGGAGAACTACTTCCTGGAGCTGATGGACCACGGGCTCGACATCGAGCGGCGGGTCCGCGACGGGCTGCTGGAGATCTCCAAGAAGCTCAACATCCCGCCGGTGGTCACCAACGACTCGCACTACACCACCGAGTCCGACGCCGGCGCGCACGACCTGCTGCTCTGCGTGCAGACCGGCAAGAACCTCTCCGACCCGGACCGCTTCCGGTTCGACGGCACCGGCTACTACATCAAGTCGGCCGCCGAGATGTACGGCCTCGACACCTCCGACGCCTGGCAGGAGGGCTGCCGCAACAGCCAGCTGCTGGTCGCCTCCCGGGTCGACACCGCCGGCATGTTCGAGTTCAAGAACCTGATGCCGCGCTTCCCGATCCCGGAGGGCTTCGAGTCCGAGGCGGACTTCTTCAAGTCCAAGGTCTGGGAGGGGATGGACTGGCGCTTCCCGGGCGGCTACGACGAGGAGCACAAGAAGCTCGCCGAGTACGAGATGGACACCATCATCCAGATGGGGTTCCCGGCGTACTTCCTCGTGGTCGCCGACTTCATCATGTGGGCCAAGAGCCAGGGCATCGCGGTGGGCCCCGGCCGAGGCTCCGCGGCCGGCTCGCTGGTCGCCTACGCGATGGGCATCACCGACCTCGACCCGATCCCGCACGGCCTGATCTTCGAGCGCTTCCTGAACCCCGAGCGCATCTCCATGCCCGACGTCGACATCGACTTCGACGAGCGCCGGCGCGGCGACGTGATCCGCTACGTGACGGAGAAGTGGGGCTCCGACAAGGTCGCCATGATCGTCACGTACGGCACCATCAAGGCGAAGGCCGCCATCAAGGACTCCTCCCGGGTCCTGGGCTACCCGTACGCGATGGGCGACCGGATCACCAAGGCGATGCCGCCGGACGTCATGGGCAAGGGCATCCCGCTCTCCGGCATCACCGACTCCTCGCACCCCCGCTACGGCGAGGCCGGCGAGATCCGCGGCCTGTACGAGAACGACCCGGACGTCCGCAAGGTCATCGACACCGCCCGCGGCATCGAGGGCCTGATCCGCCAGCCCGGCGTGCACGCCGCCGGCGTCATCATGTCCGCCGAGCCGCTCACCGACCACATCCCGGTCTGGACCCGGCACACCGACGGCGTCACCATCACGCAGTTCGACTACCCCACCTGCGAGGGCCTCGGCCTTCTCAAGATGGACTTCCTCGGCCTGCGCAACCTGACGATCATGGACGACGCGGTCAAGGCGATCGAGAAGAACAAGGGCGTCTCGATCAACCTGCTCGACCTGCCGCTCGACGACAAGCCCACCTACGAACTCCTCGCCCGCGGCGACACCCTCGGCGTCTTCCAGCTCGACGGCGGCCCGATGCGCTCGCTGCTGCGCCTGATGAAGCCCGACAACTTCGAGGACATCTCCGCCGTCCTGGCGCTGTACCGCCCCGGCCCGATGGGCGTCAACTCGCACACCAACTACGCGCTGCGCAAGAACGGCCAGCAGGAGATCACCCCGATCCACCCGGAGCTGGAGGAGCCGCTCAAGGAGATCCTCGAGCCCACCTACGGCCTGATCGTCTACCAGGAGCAGGTCCAGAAGGCCGCGCAGATCCTCGCCGGCTACTCGCTCGGCCAGGCCGACCTGCTGCGCCGCGCGATGGGCAAGAAGAAGAAGGAGATCCTGGAGGCGGAGTTCGTCCCCTTCCAGAAGGGCTGCCGCGAGCACGGCTACTCCGACGCCGCGATCCAGGCCGTGTGGGACGTCCTCGTCCCCTTCTCCGGCTACGCGTTCAACAAGGCGCACACCGCCGGCTACGGGCTGGTCTCCTACTGGACGGCCTACCTCAAGGCCAACTACCCGGCCGAGTACATGTCCGGCCTGCTCACGTCGGTCAAGGACGACAAGGACAAGTCCGCGGTCTACCTCAACGAGGCCCGCAAGATGGGCATCAGCGTCCTGCCGCCGGACGTCAACGAGTCGGACGCCGACTTCACCCCGCACGGCAACGACACCGTCCGCTTCGGCCTCACCGCCATCCGCAACGTCGGCGGGCCGGTCGTCGAGTCGATGATCCGCACCCGCAAGGCCAAGGGGAAGTTCGCCTCCTTCCCGGACTTCCTGGACAAGGTCGAGTCGGTGGTCTGCAACAAGCGGACGGTCGAATCCCTCATCAAGGCCGGCGCGTTCGACTCGCTCGGGCACACCCGCAAGGGCCTCACCGCGCAGTTCGAGCCGATGATCGACAACGTGGTCGGCGTCAAGCGCAAGGAGGCCGAGGGCCAGTTCGACCTGTTCGGCGGCGACGCGGTCTCCGACGAGCCGAGCTTCGGCCTGGACGTGGTCTTCTCCGAGGACGAGTGGGACAAGGCCTTCCTGCTCACCCAGGAGCGGGAGATGCTCGGCCTGTACGTCTCCTCGCACCCGCTGCACGGCCTGGAGCACGTCCTCGCGGACAAGTCCGACTGCGCCGTCGCCGACCTGGCCGAGCGCCCGGACGGCTCGATCCTGCAGATCGGCGGCATCATCTCCGGCCTCCAGCGGAAGATGACCAAGCAGGGCAACGCCTGGGCGATCGCCACCGTCGAGGACCTCGCCGGCTCCATCGACTGCATGTTCTTCCCCGCCAGCTACCAGTTGGTCTCCTCCCAACTGGTCGAGGACGCCGTGGTGTTCGTCCGCGGCAAGCTCGACAAGCGGGAGGACGTGCCGCGGCTGATGGGCATGGAGCTGTCCGTCCCGGACCTCTCCAACGCGCACGCCGAGGCACCGATCGTCATCAACATCCCGAGCGGCCGGATCACCCCGCCGCTGGTCGCCCGGCTGGGTGAGGTGCTCACCCACCACAAGGGCACCACCGAGGTCCGGCTGCGGCTGGAGGGCCGCAACAAGACCACCGTGCTGCGCCTGGACCGGCACCGGGTGAAGTCCGACCCGGCGCTGTTCGGCGACCTCAAGCAGCTGCTCGGCCCGAGCTGCCTGGCGGTCTGAGCCGCAACGCCGCGGGGGGCCCCCCGCCCCCGCGCCGCGGGGGCCCCCGCCGCGGCGCCCGGGGGGGGCGCCCCCCCCCAGCACAACCCGCGTGGGGGCC